>DASRBJ010000026.1:0-2032 GCA_035653695.1 Sphingomicrobium sp. | reverse complement strand
GTGGCTCAATCCCAGCCCCAATGCTGCGAACGTCAACATGGCGCGCGCCTATGCGGGCACGGTGATGCTCGAAGGAACGACACTTAGCGAGGGCAGGGGTACGACGCGGCCACTCGAGCTCTTTGGGGCGCCTGACCTCGAGCCCGCAAGGATCATGGCGGAAATGGAAAGGCTTTCGTCGCGCTGGCTTGCCGGATGCAAGCTTCGCGAAGTCACTTTCCAGCCAACGTTCCATAAACATGTCGGGCAAATGTGCCGCGGCCTGTTCATTCATGCCGAAGGGCCGTTCTACGAGCCAGAGCAGTTCAGGCCGTGGCGACTCCAGGCGCTCGCCTTCAAGGCAATTCGGCGGCTCTATCCCGAATATCCGCTGTGGCGCGACTTCCCTTACGAATATGTGTTCGACAAGCTCGCAATTGACGTGATCAACGGGTCGACCTTGCTGCGGGACTGGGTCGATGATCACGACGCTGAGGCGGCGGATCTTGAAAGCATCACATCAGCAGACGAGCGAGAATGGGCTGAGGAGAGACAATCGTATCTCCTATACTCGTGATCGCCGCGTCATGGCGGCGGAGCAGCCGGTGCCGGTCTTCAAGGAAAGAGATGTAAGGCGACTGCCTTCCCTTGGAAACTAAGAGCGGGCGGCGCCACGGCTCTCGTCCGCGCCGCTCTGAACAAGCGAGGGCGTTCTTCTGAACCAGTGGCACTTTCGCTACCAAGGCGGCATCAGTCGCTTGGTTAACGAAGAAGTAGGAGGTTCCTGCCTATCGCAGGCTCTACGTTTTGACGCGAGGAGCGCGCCGTTCATGGCCACACAGGGCATTGAGCAAGTTACCGAGAACGCGATTAGAGCGGTAGCGCGTGATTGTGGGTCGCTGTCGATGGAGTGCAGCGACGTCGCAGGATACGTGAAGGGGGTTTCCGATCGGATTGGCGAGCATATGAAGATGCTCGACCAGCTGGAGGAAGTGACGACGCGTCTCCTTGGCGACCAGGCCCGCGTCAGTGATTCAACCGATGAAGCGCGCCTCCTTTCAGAGCAGGCGAAAGCGAAGCTCGAGGCCGGGCGCGCGGCCATCGAAGGCACGATCGAGGGCTTCAAGGGTCTGACCGAGCTCATTGTTCAGCTTGGTGAACGAATGGCCGGCTTCGCGTCTGCAATGAGCCAGGTTCAGACGGTTTCATCAACCATCGAAACAATCGCACGCAAGACAAACATGCTTGCCCTGAACGCGACGATCGAAGCAGCGCGCGCCGGCGACGCTGGGCGGAGCTTCGCGGTCGTCGCTGCCGAGGTGAAAAAGCTCGCCCACGACACGCGCGCGGCGACCAGCCAGATTGCCTCGACCATTGGCGAGCTGACCCGAGAAGCAAGCGCAGTCACGACCGAGATCAAGACTGGCGTCGAGCGCAGTCGTGCCGCTCAGTCAGGCTTCGGCACGATCAGTGAGACTGTGCGCGAAGTGAGCGACATCGTCGGCATGGTCGACCGACAGACCGAGGGCATCGCTCATTCGACCAGCATGATCCAAACGAGCGTCGATCGTGTGAAGGCTGGCTTGACCGATTTCGCGGCCGATGCGCGCGAGAATGGCAAGGAACTGCTGACCGCCGAAAAGCGGCTTGCCCACCTTGAGATGCTCTCGAACACAATGCTCGACACGCTCGCAAATTCTGGAGCGGAGATCGACGACACGCCGTTCATTCTACGCGCACAGGAAACCTGCCGCCGAATCCAGCTCGCGATCGAGAAGGCGATCGAGACCGGCGAGGTCAGCATCGAAGACGTGTTCGACCAGGATTACCGCATCGTCGAAGGTTCGAACCCGGTGCAGTACGAAGTCCGGTTCAATGATGCGGCCGATCGACTTGTCCGCCCGATACTCGATGCAAGCGAGAATTCGGATGGGCGCATCATAGGATGCGCGATCGGCGACATGAATGGGTACCTTCCCACCCATCTAAGCAAGCGAAGCCATCCTCAGGGCAAGGATCCCGTCTGGAACGACGAGCATTGTCGCAACAAGCG
>DASRBJ010000025.1:0-3125 GCA_035653695.1 Sphingomicrobium sp. | reverse complement strand
GCCCTTGCCGGTGACCACTATGCTTGGGACATCGCCGAGGGCCTAACGACCGAAGTAGGTCAGCGACTAGCCGCGACGGAGTCCGAAGAACGTGCTCGCGCATGGGCCGTTAAGCGGCTCGTCGCGCTCGGTTTTTCCAATGTCCATGTCGAGCCCTTCACAATGCCAGTGTGGACGCGCGGCCACGAAGCCGCGGAGATCCTCGCACCATTTCCGCAGAAGCTCGCCGTGACAGCGCTGGGATATAGCGGATCAACGGGCGAAGCGGGCGTGACCGGCGAGATTGCTTATTTCGACAGTGTCGATGCGCTTCGATTGGTTCCGGATGCCGCCGTCCGCGGAAAGATCGTCTTCATCGATCACCACATGGCTCGAACGCAGGATGGTTCGAGCTACGGCCAGTTCGGCGCGGCACGGCGCATCGGTCCGACGATAGCATCCAAAAAAGGTGCCCTCGCCATTGTCGTTCGCTCGATCGGGACGGATCACCATCGCAATCCCCACACTGGAGTCCAGTACTTCACGGACGGCGCTGCCCCGATACCGGCCGGCGCCTTATCCGTGCCCGATGCCGAGCAGCTCGTTCGAATCCTCAAGCGCGGACAGCCCGTGACAATGCATTTGACGCTCGTCACCGAACGTCATGAGAATGGTCGCTCCGGCAATGTCGTCGCTGATGTGCCAGGCCGCGATCCGAACGGGCCAATCCTGCTTGTGGGTGGACATCTCGACAGCTGGGACCTTGGCACCGGCGCGATTGACGATGCGTCTGGACTGGCGATCGTCACCGCAGCCGCCAAGCACATCATGGATGCGGGTCGCCCCCGCCACACGATCAGGATCGTGTGGTTCGGAGCTGAGGAACCCGGTGGGCTCGGCGGCGTCGCGTTTGCAAAGGCACATTCGAGCGATCGTTACGCACTTGCTGGCGAGAGCGACCTTGGTGCTGATCGTGTATGGCGCTTCAGTTCCGAGCTGTCGAAGAGCGACACTCCAGCATATGCGCAACTGACCGCAGTTCTTGCCCCCCTTGGAATTGTTAAAAACGACAATGGCGAAGCGGACGGAACCGACATCGAACCCACCGTTGCCAACGGTGCGCCATGGATTTCGCTCAACCAGGATGCGCTGCGCTACTTTGACTGGCACCACACGGCGGATGACACTCTCGACAAGATCGATCCTGCGCAGCTCAGGCAAAATGTCGCCGCATGGACGGCGGTACTCGCGGTACTGTCGGGAGGAATCGAACCGGGAGCGAAACAGCCGGAGCGGCGTTGAGTGCCCGAACTAGGGAGGAACCTATGCGCATTGCTCTTGCTATTCCGCTCCTGCTTCTGGGAGCTTGCAACGTCACGAAGGACGGTAACTCGGTTACGGTCCAGTATGACCAGAATACTGCCCAGAATACCGCTGCAGACATCGGCAACACCGCTCAGAACATTGGCGCCGACATAGCGAATGATGTTCAGAAGACCGGCGAAAAAATCGAAAACAAGGTCGGCAACACCGACGTCAGCGTCAAGGTCGACAAGAGCGAGCAGACGAACTCTGCCTCTGGCGAAACGACCACTACGACGAAGACGACGAAGACCGAGAAATCGCACTAGGTAGAACCGGTTGGCTCAAGAGAAGAGAGTCACCCGTTCAACAAAAGCGGGCGATCTGGACGCCATAAGTTAAGCTAAATCGACGCTCATCTTAGCTTCAGGTTGCCTGCCTTTTGCCGCCGATGAGCGCGCGCGGGAGCGGCGACAAACGTGACCGGGATCCGGCGCGCTACCGGTGACCGCCGCGGCAAAGCCCTCGCCCGCAAACTGCCGACTCGCATGACTTACCATGAGAGTCCTGATATCCCGAGCTCGAGAGGGAGTTCGAATGGCGGACCTTTTTCTTTCCTATGCACGCGGCGACGAGCAGCGCGCAGAAGAGGTCGCCGCTGCACTTCGCGCTTCGGGTTACAGCGTCTGGCGCGACGATGAACTGCCGGCGCATCGTGGCTATGCCGATGTAATTCAGGAGCGGCTTAACTCAGCCAAGGCCGTGGTCGTTCTTTGGTCGGCGCAAGCGGCAAAATCCCATTGGGTGAGATCCGAGGCGGAGGCTGCAAGGCAACGCAATACGCTCGTGCAGGCAACCTTAGATGGCCTCGTACCGCCAATGCCGTTCGACCAGATCCAGTGCGCAGATCTGACTAGGTGGCAAGGACACGCGTCGACGCCAGGCTGGCACAAACTGCTTTCAAGCGTTGCGGATCTAGCGGGGTCGGCTGAGGGTACACCGCGCGCCAACCGACGGCCGGTCTCGGTCTGCGTTCTCCCCTTTCAGAACATGAGCGGCGAAGCAGAACAGGAATATTTCAGTGATGGGATCAGTGAAGACATTACGACTGACCTTTCAAAGGTCTCAGCACTCGAGGTAATCGCGCGCAACACGGCATTCACCTTCAAAGGTCAATTAGTGAATGTCCGTGAAGTCGCGAAGCGGCTCGGGGTCACCCATGTCCTCGAGGGAAGTGTCCGCAAGGCCGGGAACCAGGTGCGAATAACAGCGCAGCTCATCGACGGCGCCAGCGGAGGCCATGTATGGGCCGAGCGTTTTGATCGCGATCTCACTGGTATCTTTGCAATTCAGGATGAGATCTCGACGGCAATAGTCGCGGCTCTGAAGCTCAAGCTGCTGCCAAATGAGAAAAGGGCAATCGAACAGCGCGGAACGAAGAGTGCTGACGCGTACAATCTCTACCTGCTCGCGCGCCAATATTGGCTGACTGGAAACATTGGGGACCAGAGGCGCGAAGAGCGCGTCATGCGCATTGGTGCGCGCGCCGTCGAGATCGACCCTTATTATGCGCGAGCTTGGGCCCTGCTTGCCATGGCGCAGTCAAACCTTCGTTACGGGTTCCGGTGCCTGGTTGACGACGGCGTAGCGGCAGCGAACTCCGCGCTCACCATCGATCCCGCTATTGCGGAAGCACATCTGCCGATGGTTCGCCGGCTTGAGGACCGGAGAAGCTTTGCCGAAGCGGATGCCGAAATGGAGGCGGCGATCCGTCTCGACCCTGAGTCGTGGGAGGTCAACAAGGAAGCGGCGCGCGTCGCGATGCGCCAGCGGCGGATAAAAGA
>DASRBJ010000024.1:0-12777 GCA_035653695.1 Sphingomicrobium sp. | reverse complement strand
TCGCATCGGCAATATGCAGCATGGGGACGCCGATTTTGGGAGCAACCGCGTCATAGACCTTATGGCCGGTGTTCGAGGTAATGATGACACCGTCAGCG
This sequence comes from Sphingomicrobium sp., assembly GCA_035653695.1. Classification (GTDB taxonomy): domain Bacteria; phylum Pseudomonadota; class Alphaproteobacteria; order Sphingomonadales; family Sphingomonadaceae; genus Sphingomicrobium. Next base: position 12,679 of record DASRBJ010000024.1, on the reverse strand, counting down.
CCGGCCGCCTCGAGCCTCCTCGCCGCGTCGAGCGTCTCGCGCGCAACGCCGTCCCAGTCGCCCGAAAGCTCCATCTCGGCAAAGGGCGCAAGGTCGAGACTTTCAATTACCAACCGCGCGCTGTGGAGGCCACCGAGCCGCTGCGCGACGCCGCGATTGATATGCTGATAATAAAGCGCCGTCGACGACCAGCTCGTCCCGCCGATGATGCCCAGCTTGCGCACGTTAATTCCCCTTCCCCGGTATCCGTCGCGACGACGCTTGAGAATCGCGGCCGCGTCACGTTACCAATTCATGCGGTCAACGAACCGCTCGCGGCAAGCGGTAAATCAGCGATTTACCAACAATTTAACAGCAGTTGCGACGATCTTGTTCATAATCCTGCTCAGCTGAGCGCCTTGACGATTTCCTCGGTCATTTTCTTCGCGTCACCAAGAAGCATCATCGTGTTGTCGCGGTAGAACAAGTCATTGTCGATGCCGGCATAGCCAACACCGCCCATCGACCGCTTGACGAAAAGGACCGTTCGCGCCTTTTCGACATCAAGCACCGGCATACCGTAGATGGGCGAGCTCTTGTCCGTCCGCGCGGCGGGGTTTGTCACGTCATTGGCGCCGATCACGTAAGCGACATCGGTCTGCGCAAAGTCGCTGTTTATGTCCTCGAGCTCGAACACCTCGTCATAGGGAACATTAGCTTCCGCGAGGAGAACGTTCATGTGGCCCGGCATACGGCCCGCAACCGGGTGGATTGCATATTTTACACGCACACCCTTCGCTTTGAGGAGATCCGCCATTTCGCGAACGGCGTGCTGCGCCTGCGCGACGGCCATTCCATAGCCCGGAACGATGATCACCTGCTCGGCCTGGCTCATGAGGAACGCAGCATCTTCAGCCGATCCCCGTTTGTACGGCCTGTCGATGGCGGCAGCGGCGCCAGAACTCGTGTCAGCGCCGCCAAACCCGCCGGCGATCACCGAAATGAAGCTGCGGTTCATCGCTCGGCACATGATGTACGAAAGGATTGCGCCCGAGCTTCCCACGAGAGCACCGGTGATGATCATCGCGCTGTTGTGGAGAGTGAACCCCATGGCTGCCGCTGCCCAGCCGGAATAGCTGTTCAGCATCGAGATCACGACCGGCATGTCCGCTCCGCCGATCGGGATGATGAGCAGAAATCCAATCGCGAAGCTCAAGCCCGCGACGAGCCCGAACACCCAGGGTGACTGGTCCTGCGTGAAATAGGCAATCAGCACGAGGATCGCGGCGAGCGTCCCGAGGTTGATGACATGGCGAAGCGGCAGAAGGATTGGCTTGCCCGACATGTTGCCGTTGAGCTTCAGAAAAGCGATGACCGATCCTGAGAAGGTGATTGCGCCAATCGCAACGCCAAGCCCCATCTCGATGCGGCTTACCGGCAGAATGCTGATGAACGAGGGCGACGCGATCGGCGTCACTCGAACGCCGATGCCAAAGGCCAGGGGGTTCAGGTAAGCGGCAGCACCAACAAGCACTGCAGCGAAGCCGACGAGGCTGTGGAACGCCGCGACCAGCTGCGGCATGGCCGTCATCTGGATCTTCCGCGCGGTCACGAGGCCAATGCCGCCACCAATGACCATTGCAGCGATGATCTCCGGAAGCGTTGCGATCGCATGCGTCGCGAGCGTCGTCACGACGGCGATCGTCATGCCGATCATGCCCGTTAAATTGCCCCGCCTGCTGCTCTCGGGGTTCGACAGCCCGCGAAGGGCAAGGATGAAGCAAATGCCCGCGATCAGATAGGCGAGCAGCACCCAGGCGGGTTGTGCCGGCGCGGCCTCAACCATCCTTGCGCTCCCTCCTCTTGTACATGCCAAGCATTCGCTGCGTCACGGCAAAGCCGCCGAAGATGTTCACGGACGCAAGCGCCACGGCGACCAGTCCGAGCCATTTCGATCCAGGCACGCCGGGCGCTGCCGAAGCGATCAGCGCTCCAACGACGATTACCGATGAGATCGCGTTGGTAACGCTCATCAGTGGCGTGTGGAGCGCAGGCGTCACCGACCAGACAACATAATAGCCGACGAAACATGCCAGAACGAAAATCGAAAGGATGGAAATAAAGTCCATCAGTCCTCCTGTGTCGGGAGCAAGTCCACCAAGTTCGCTCGTTCGAAAGCTGACGGGCACCGGCTGGCTTTAGGGCAGCACCAGCATGTATTTTCGCCTGTCGGCTCGCGTTCAAGGTTCATCAGCAACAGTCATGCACAAAAGTTCGCGCTAGGACAGAGGCAAACGTGGTGAAGGCGCGGTGTTAATTCGAACGCAGTTATCAATTTTCTAACCTTTACGCGCGCATCTGTGCCCAGGAGCTTGGAGGAAAAAGCGCTCGTGGGTTGGCGCACGATAAAAGCAAACTGGTCACTTGTTCGCCTCGTCCTGGGGACGACCCTGCTTGGCATTGTTCTGACGTTGGTTGCCTTGCCAGCCGACGAGCTCCTGCGCGCCGCACGCAACCAGTTCCACCGGCACGCGACGAGCGGCGAGATCGTCCTTGTCAGTGTCGACAACAATACTCTCCAGGCAATTGGGCGATGGCCCTGGCCGCGGCGTGATCACGCGCAGCTCATCGACCGACTGACCGCCGCTGGCGCGAAGCATATCGCATTCGACATGACGTTCGAGACGCACAGCGATGCTCGCGATGATCGCTTGTTGGCAGAGTCAATCGAGCGATCGGGTCGGGTAATCCTCGCGGCGCGGGGCGCTTGGGGCCCGGACGGCTCGACGCAGCAGAGCCTCGCCTCCTTGTCGATGTTCACGCGCCATGCAGCGCTTGCCTCGATCGGCGTCCATTACAACTATCAGAACGCGGTCTGGCGCTTGCCCTACGGCGTAAGCGTCGGTGGCAAGCTCATCCCGTCGATGGCTTCAAGGCTTGCGGGGCGCGCTCCTCGGCAGGGCACGTTCATGGTCGACTATTCATTCGACCCCCGCACCGTGCCTACGGTAAACGCTGCCGACGTCATCACGGGCAAGTTCGATCCCCGCATCGTTCGCGGCAAGGAAGTAATCATCGGCGCGACGAGCGACGCGCTCAACGATCAATATTATCTTCCGGGCATCGGCAAGATGGGCGGCGTCTACATCCAGATCCTCGGCGCCGAGACATTACGGGTCGGGAACCCCGTGGATCTCGGCTGGATGCCGGCAATGCTCCTGACGTTGGGATTGATCATCCTTGCGGTCACGCGGGGAACCTGGACACAGCAGAATTTTGTTTTCGGCGCCAGCCTTGCTTTGTTGCTGCTCGGCCCGGTAGCATTCGAAAGCCAGCTGATCTTCGTCGACAACGCGCTGTCGCTGCTGGTCCTTTCCGCAAGCTGGGGCGTCTACACCTGGCGCACGCTGAAACAACGCGGTCTTACCAACTCGCTCACCGGTCTACCCAATCTTGACGCGCTTCGTGCAGACCCCAACGGCAAGTCGAAAGCGCTCATCGCGGCGCGCATCTTTAATTACGAGGAAATCACCGCGACCCTGCCTCCGGAGGGCGAACGGCAGATCGTCGATCAGATTCTCTCGCGTCTGACGATCGGTTCGCCGGATCGAGCATTGTACCAGGGTGACGGCGGCATCTTTGCCTGGTTTGAGGAGCCGAACGCTCCATTCGGCAATCATCTCGATGCGCTTTATTCTCTATTCCGGAACCCGGCGCGCGCGGCCGGCCTGTCAATCGACTTGACGGTCGCGTTTGGCGTGGAAGTCGGAAGCGGGCGCTCGGTTGCAAACCGGCTTGCAAGTGCGCTGGTCGCGGCTGAAGAAGCCGCGCACGACGGCCTCAAATGGAAGTTCTACGATCCAGAGACGCTCGAGAATGCGTCGTGGAAACTGTCGATGCTGAGCCAGCTCGACGAAGCCATCGACCGCGGGGAAGTTTGGGTAGCCTACCAACCCAAGCTCGACATGAAGACGCAGCGGATTGTTGGCGCCGAGGCCCTCGCGCGGTGGACTCACCCGGAAAAAGGCCCGATCGCAGCCTCGGAATTCGTGGCTGCCGCCGAGCAACATAATCGTATCGGCAAGCTAACCGACTTCGTCCTCGAAAAGGCCGTTGGGGCCGCCGCGCAGATCAACAAGCGCGGAGTGCAGTTCGAGATCGCGGTCAACCTTTCGGCACGCCTGCTAAGCGATAAGGGGTTCACGCTTCGGCTCGCGGCGTTGCTCGCGCGCCATGGACTTGAACCGGGCCACCTCACCCTGGAGCTTACCGAAACGGCCGCACTCACCGGCACTGGTGAAGGGCTCGAGATGATCAACCGGCTTCGCGATCTCGGCGTCAATATCGCTATCGACGACTACGGGACCGGCTTGTCGACGCTAGAATATCTGAAGAAGATCCCGGCGAACGAGATCAAGATCGATCAAAGCTTCGTCAAAGGCATCGTCGACAACCGAAGCGATCGCCTGATGGTACAGTCGACCATCGAACTGGCTCATTCGCTCGGCCGCAAGGTCGTCGCCGAAGGAGTCGAACAACGCGAGGCCCTGGATCTCCTCGGCGATCTTGGTTGTGACATCGCGCAGGGGTTCGCGATCGGCCGTCCAATGAGCATGGACAGCCTGACGAAGCGGCTCGCTTCCGACCGCAAGCGCACCGCCGCCTAACCTTTACCTCCAAAACGGATCATTCTTTTACATCGTATCGCGCAGTTCTGCGCCATTTTTATACTTAATCGTTTGCTAACCATATCGATTAAGGTTAACGTCCCGTTAGCTGCAATGAAGCAGTGGTGCCGAGTAAAAGGGGACTGATAATGCTGGCTACAATCGCGGCTTGGTTGTGGGGTGGCGGTTCGGGCAACACTGGCCCGGGAGCCTGATCGATCTTCTTGGAGACCGAAAGGTCTCTATAATCAATGAGATAGCCGGCGCCCGCCATTTGGCGGGCGCCTTTGTTTTTGCCCTTTCTCGCTGCCGCCAAGCGTGTGGCGCGCAAGCTCTTTGCTGATTAGATCGCAAGCTATGCTTCGACAGTCGAGCACGCTTCTGGTGATTCGCGCGCCGGCGCCAGGTTTGTTCGAATTCACCGCGGATGTTCGTGATTTCATCACCGGGAGCAGGATCAACGAGGGGCTCCTGACGATCTTTTGCCGGCATACATCCGCTTCGCTGCTGATCCAGGAGAATGCTTCGCCATCCGTACAGCGCGACCTTGAAGCTTATATGGCGCGCCTTGCGCCTGAGAGCGGCGCCTACGAACATCAGGATGAGGAACCGGATGACATGCCCGCGCATCTGCGGACGGCCTTGACCTCTACCCAGCTCTCGATCCCAGTGACGAGCGGTCAACCGGTGCTTGGGACATGGCAAGGTATATTCCTGTTCGAGCATCGCTCAAGCAGGCCCGAGCGCCAGATTGCGCTCAATCTCATCGGCGAATGAGTCTCCAGTCCGTTCGCCTCTGGCTTCAAGAGCATGCCCCCGACTTGAGGCTGATCGAAGTTGATGGAACCACCGCGACGGTGGAGACGGCGGCAATTGCGCTCGGCGTTGAGCCCGGGAGGATTGCAAAGACACTTGCAATCCGTGCCGGCGAACATCTGTTCCTACTTGTGACGAGAGGCGACGCGCGCCTCGACAACCGCAAGTGCAAGGACGAATTTGGCGCAAGACCGCGGATGCTTGGCGCTGAAGAAACCCTCGAGCTCACCGGCCACCCGCTAGGAGGGGTTTGCCCGTTCGGGCTGAAGTCGGCCCTTCCCGTCTACCTTGACGTCTCGCTCAAGGCGTTCGACATTGTTTACCCGGCCGGCGGATCGCTCAACAGCTCGGTCGAAGTTTCGACCGAGCGGTTGTCGGCACTCGTTTCCAGCCGATGGGTCGATCTATGCGTCCTTCGCGTCGAAGCGGAGGGGACTTAGGCTCTCCTCGCTGACATTCGCCAATGGCCAGGGTCCACCGGTAACAAGTGCGCGGGTGACGTCCGCAAGCGCCGGAGAGGTCTGAAGTCCAAATCCACCCTGCCCGGCGAGCCAGAAAAAACCCTCGCAGTCGCGTGCGAAGCCGACGGCGGGATGCCGATCCACGGTGAATGTTCGAAGGCCGGCCCAGCGGCTGTGGATTCGGTTTACCTTGACCGTCGTTCGCTCTTCCATCCGGAATGCGGCAAGCGCAACTTCATATTCGTCGGGCTGAGCATCACATGGTCCGCTTGGCACTTCGTCCATTGGCGATGCGAAAAGGCGTCCGCTTTCCGGTGCAAAGTAAAGCTCGTCGTGGATCGTTTTTGCAAAAGGGAGACGATCAAGTTCGACGTCCGGAGGCGCGTCGAACGTAATGATCGTGCGCCGCTTGGGCGTTAGGCCAAGAGACGCGGCTCCCGCGAGCTTTGCCACCTCGTCCGCCCACGAGCCCGCCGCATTGATGATTATCGGAGCGGCAAACACGTCGCCGCGCTCGCTCTTGACGGCCCAGGTGTCATTGGACCGGCCGATCTCGGCAACCCGCTGCCCCGTGTGGAGTTCGCCACCAAGGCGGCGAAGCTGACGAAGATTGCCCTGAAGGAGCGCATGGGGATCAAGCCGCGTGCCATTGCGATCAACGATCCCGTGAACGGCGTCGTCGTTGAGAATTGGACAGAGTTCGTGGAGCCCCTTGGCATCGAGCCGCTCGAGTTCCGCAAAAAGCGAAATCTCGGCTTCGAGTGTCGTTAGAGCAGCCGCTTCATCCTCTCGCGCATGCACGAGCACTGGCATCTGGTGACCAAGCGGTGCATCGGTGAAGCCCAGCGGCGGCGAATCAAAAAACGGACGGCTCGCCAACGTGAGCGCTCTTACGAGGCGATCGCCAAGCGCATAGTGGACCATGGTCGCACTCCGCCCCGACGAATGATATCCAACCTGCTCCTCGGCTTCGAGTACATCGACGCGGCGATGTTCCGCGAGTGCCGCGGCCGCCGATAGGCCAGCAATGCCGCCGCCAATGACGAGTATATCGGAACTGATCACGATCGTTCAGGCCGCGATCAGTCGGTCATTCACGACCTTGCCATTTTGCGTCAGGCGGATTGCCTTGACGATCTCGTCATCGTCCAGGAGCACGACGCGCGCCTGGTCCTTGTCCCAGAAAGCGGCGAGAAAATTATAAAGGTTGCGTGCGAACAAGGCGGATGCGTCCGCCGACAAACTTCGAGCGAGGTTGGAAGCACCGATAATGGTAACGCCATGCTTGGTGACACGCTCGCCCGAGACGGTGCCTTCCACATTGCCGCCGGCATCCGCGGCAAGGTCAACGATGACGCTCCCGGGACGCATGCTTGCGACTTGCGCATCGTTGATCAATCGCGGCGCAGGGCGACCAGGGATGAGAGCCGTGGTGATGACTATGTCCTGTTTTGCGATATGCGCCGAGACGAGTTCTGCCTGTGCCTTTTGGTACTCAGGCGACATCTCCGTTGCGTAACCGCCTGATCCTTCGCCCTCGATGCCCGCGACATTCTCAACGAAGATCGGCTTTGCACCGAGGGACTGAATCTGTTCCTTGGTCGCGGATCGAACATCGGTCGCACTGACCTGCGCTCCCAGTCGCTTGGCGGTCGCGATCGCCTGGAGACCGGCGACGCCGACACCCATCACGAACACCTTTGCCGGGCTGATCGTGCCGGCAGCGGTCATCATCATCGGAAAGGCGCGACCATAAGCGGAGGCCGCGTCGACGACCGCCTTGTAGCCAGCAAGGTTCGATTGCGAGGAAAGGATGTCCATCGACTGCGCTCGGGTGATGCGCGGCATCCATTCCATGGCGAGAGCCTCAATCGAGGCACTGGCATAGCCGTCAATCACCGCACGGCGGCGAAGCGGATCGAGCGCGCCGACGAGAAGCGCGTCCTTTGGCGCTCCGGCAAGTTCGCCCGGGTCGGGTCCATTCACAACGAGTATGATGCCCGCACTGGCAAGCACTTGCGCCCGCGAACCGAGGGTCGCTCCGGCCGCCTCGAAGTCCGCATCGCTTATCGCTGCACGTTCTCCAGTGCCGCGCTCGATGGCCATCTCGGCACCGAGGGCAACGAACCTCTTCACGGTCTCGGGCACGGCGGCGCAGCGCGTCTCGTCGAGCGCCTCCTTGAGGACCGCAATCTTCATCGGTCTATTTCAGGATGAGGAGCACGATGAAGCCGACGCAAAAGCAGGCGATTGCACCAAACTTGAACATTCGCGTGAAGCGCTCATAGTCCTTGACGTGCACGGCCATCTCTTGCGTCGGTGGACTAGCGAGGAGCGGTTCTTCTTCGTGCGCCATCTTCTTCCCTTTTGTGAGCCTTCGTTGGGCACCCCATAACAAGCCAATCCTCGACGCCCAAGTCCCTGAACGCCCGGCATCGAGAAGTTAAGGCGACCTTTACTCCTTCGCGCATAGGGTTGCGCGAGAGGGCAAGCCGAGAATGCGTGAAGAACCAGTTCGTTCACTGTTGCTGCTGGATGCGAATCCGGAAGAACGCCGGCTGATCTCGGCCATCGCCAGCCGCTCGGGCTGGAGCGTTGTCGGAGCCGCCGACGAGGAAACGGCTCTTGCCCTTCTGCAAGGCCCGCATGGCCGCGAAGTTCAGGCAGTGCTGCTCGGCGCCTGGGATCCGGACAAGGGGCCGCAGCTCATCAGTGCACTTCGCGAGGAACGCCCAAAACTCTCCATAATCGTGCTTTCGCACGGCGATACCGTGTCCGTCGCCGTTGAAGCAATGCGCTCCGGCGCGTCGGATTTCCTGGTTCGGCCAGTTGCACCCGAGCGTTTGATCGATGCGCTTGCGGCCAACGCGGATCGACGCCGTGCTTCGGGTGAGCTTGCGCCCGTTTCGGAAAAGCTCGCGCCGCCACTCGCGCTCGAACAGTTGATCGGTGCGGCGCCCGAGTTTCGTGCTGCACTCGCCGTTGCCGCAAAGTCGGCACGCAATCGGTTGCCGGTCCTCGTTATCGGCGAACCTGGAACCGGCAAGGAAACCATTGCTCGCGCAATCCACGGCGCCAGCCTTCGGGCCAAGGGGCCCCTACTCTCCCTCGACTGCAAGGCGGTTGCGGCAAATATCGTCGACAGCGAGCTGTTCGGCCACGAGAAGGGCGCCTTCCCCGGCGCATTCACATCGAAGACCGGAAAGATGGTCCAGGCCGACGGCGGGACGCTGATCCTGGACGAGATTTCGGTTCTTCCTGAACAGACCCAGGAATTGCTCGATCGCGTTCTCGCGACGGGCGAAGTGCGCCCAGTCGGGCTTAACGGAAGCTATTCCGTGGACGTCCGGGTGATCGCCACCAGCAGCCGGCCCCTTCCGGCCGATTTCCATGCGGGACTTGCTGAGCGAATCGGTGCAACGACAGTGAGCCTGCCGCCACATCGTGACCGAACCGGCGACATCCCTGCCCTTGCTCGCCACCTCCTCCAGCGCTTTTCGGATCAGACCGGCCTCAAGCCATTGTCCATCGGCAACGATGCACTCGCGGTCTTGATGCGCTACGGCTGGCCAGGCAATGTCCGGCAATTAGCCGGTGTATTGTTCCGCGCGGCACTGCAGTGCGACGAAAGTTCTCTTACTGCCGAACACTTCCCACACATCGCCATACAGTCGCGCTACACGGCGCGGCGGACCGACTATGCGCCGAGCTTGAGCCAAGCGCGAAGCGAGCAGGTGATTGCGGGAGTACCGAGCGTCACGCTGTATAGCGCCGACGGGCATTTGCGCCCGCTCGACGAGATTGAGGCGGACATAATCCGGCTCGCGATTGGCCATTATCGCGGCCGCATGACCGAAGTCGCACGGCGCCTCGGCATCGGCCGATCGACTCTATACCGAAAGCTTGGCGAACTCGGAATCGACACGGCCGCCTGATCGCGCAACCGATGCGAACGGGCTCTCAATAAGAACGGAAACTGAGGCGAGCCGGCCTTTCTTCTTCAGCCCAGCCTTGGCGTCAGTGCCTGGTCGCGCAAGCCGCGCCACACGCGAATAGCCTGCACGGTCTCGAACACGTCGTGAACGCGAATGATCTGCACGCCCTGCTCGGCCGCTTTCAGCGCCATCGCGACACTACCGCCTAGGCGTCGTTCGACGGGAGCCTCGTTCGCAAGAGCGCCAATCGTGCGCTTACGGCTCGCGCCCACGACGACGGGACAGCCGAGCGAATGGAAAAGCGCAAGCCCGTTCATCAGCTGGAGGTTATGGCTAACGTTCTTCCCAAAGCCAAAGCCAGGATCGACGAGGATGTTCTCTCGCTTGACCCCCGCCTCGACGGCGGCCCCGACCCGCTCCTCGAGCCACAGGTAAACCTCGACGAGCACGTCCTCGTAACGTGGGCCATCCTGCATCACCTCGGGCGCACCACGATGGTGCATTAGGACAAGGGGCACATCAAGGCTTGCCGCGACTTCGAGCGATCGTGCGTCATAGGTCAGCGCCGAGACGTCATTGATCATTCGCGCGCCCGCCTCGACCGCTGCGCTCATGACCTCGGCCTTGCGCGTGTCGGCCGACACGGCTGCGCCACCACTGGCCAGCTGGCGAATGACGGGAACGATGCGTTCGATCTCGTCGCCTTCCCAAATCGAGCGAGCACCGGGACGCGTCGATTCGCCGCCGACATCGATGATTGCCGCCCCTTCGGCGGCCATTGCAGCACCGGCCTCGGCGGCCGAAGCCGGATCGGCGAACTGCCCCCCATCGGAGAAGCTGTCGGGCGTCGCATTGATGATGCCCATCACCTGCGGCTGATCGATGCGAACGGTCCTCGAGCCAAGCTCGAGTGGTGCTCGCGTGCTGGTCAATGCACGCCATTGATCCGCAAGTCTCTCGTCGACGCGCGCCTCAAATTGCTCGACGCTAAGAAGTTCGCTCGCGACACGCGCGTGTCCCTCGACCTTGATCAGCTCGACCGACGCAAACCAGTTGAGACCGCCTGCAAGCCGCGCAACCAGTCCATCATAGCCAAATGGCGAATCAACAAAGCCCGTCGGGCGAATTAGCGTTCGCATGTCTCGGTCGCGCTACAGGCCGGCGAGATGCTGCTGCCGAAGCGCGTCAAGCAGAACGAGCGATCCAGCCGAAGCGACATGCCAGAACGTCCAGCCATTGCACGAGGGCGCCCCCTGCAGTGCGGCACCCACCTTGTGGATCGAGCCTGAATGACCCTCGCAGACGATCGACCCGTCCGCTCGTACGCAAGCAGACCAGCGGCGCTTGGCATCGGTGAGACTTGCGCCCGCCGGCACCAGGCCACTTTCCACGAGAAGACCGAAGGCGACACGCGGCTGTTGCCGCTTGTCGGGTACGGTCTTCATTGCACTTTCATCGAGCGGAAGAGTGGAGGCAATTCGTTCGCGTGCAACTTTCACGTAAGAACGCTCACGCTCGATCCCTATCCAGCGCCGACCAAGCCGCCGGGCAACGGCGCCGGTGGTCCCGGTGCCGAAGAATGGATCAAGGATGACGTCGCCGGGCTTCGTGCAGGCAAGCAATATTCGATAGAGAAGAGCTTCGGGCTTCTGCGTCGGGTGCGCTTTCGAGCCATCCTCGGATTTCACGCGCTCGCCACCCGAGCAGATCGGCAATAGCCAGTCCGAGCGCATCTGGAGATCGTCATTGAGCGCTTTCATCGCGCGGTAGTTGAAGGTGTAGCGCGCCTTTTCGTCCTTGGCGCACCAGATCAGTGTTTCATGGGCATTGGTGAAGCGTGTCCCCCTGAAATTGGGCATTGGGTTCGACTTCCGCCAAACGATGTCGTTTAGGATCCAGAAGTCCGCGTCCTGCAGAAGCGCCCCAACACGATAGATGTTGTGATAGCTGCCGATTACCCAGATCGTGCCATCGTCCTTGAGGACACGGCGCGCCTGCTCGAGCCATTCGCGCGTGAAATTGTCGTAGGCCGCAAGGCTCTCGAATTTGTCCCATTCGTCGTCGACAGCATCGACGCGACTTCCCTCGGGACGAAAGAGGTCGCCACCGAGCTGCAGATTGTAGGGGGGATCGGCGAAGATCATGTCGACGCTTCGGTCGGGAAGACGTTCCATGGCTGCGATGCAATCGCCCTCGATGATCGTATCGAGAGCAAGTTCACTCGATGCTTTCCTCACTCGCCGCAATGATGGCGGCTGCTCCGCAATTCGAGCGATGAGATTCATGAAGCTTGTGCCCCTCTAACCAAGGGCAGCGAAGGTGAGTCAGTCGGGACAGAGGGTCAAGGATGCAAAATTAAGAGAGCCCGGCGCATTGCCGTGGCTCAAGCGGCCGAGCGCAGCTTTTGCACAACATGTTGGGTGTTTTCGAGCGCGCGTGACTCAACTTCTGGTGAGTGTGACTCGAAAGACTCGCTGTCCGTGATTTCAAAGACGAGGTCCGGCTGCGATGATTTTTCGATCGCCGCACGCACTTTCGGGAAGCTTCGCCGGTGAAGCGGTGTTGGTCCCTGCGCGCGAAGGGCCCGCCAATGTTCAGGCGTGCCGTAGCCACGGTTCGTTTCCCAGCCATAGCCTGGATATTGCCGTGCAAAATCAGCCATGATGCGGTCGCGCGTCACCTTGGCGATGATCGAGGCCGCGGCGATCGAGCGGCACTTGGCGTCGCCGTCGACGATTGCCTTGGACGGACGTTGCCACTTGGGGCAGGCGTTTCCGTCAACCAGCACCCAGGCGGGTTCAAGGCCAAGTGCCTCGACCGC
>DASRBJ010000023.1:0-6638 GCA_035653695.1 Sphingomicrobium sp. | reverse complement strand
TCTATTTAGCGAACATAGGCCCCCGATGATAATATTGGCCCACTAGAGAATTTCGCGAACCTTCTCCTGCGGGCGGCAGAGGCGGACGCCGTTCCTCGTCTCGACGATTGGCCGCTCGATAAGGATCGGGTGCCTTGCCATGGCATCCAGCACCTCGTCGTCGCTGACATCCGGTCGATTGAGGTTAAGCTCCTCGGCGAGCGGTTCCTTCGAACGAAGTCCCTCGCGTGGGGTGATTCCGGCGCGCTGGTACAATCGAACAAGTTCGTCCCTCGTCGGCGGGTTTTTGAGATATTCGTGGACCCACACGTAGCACCCTGAGTCGCGCAGGATCTCAAGCGTCTTGCGGGATGTTCCACACATTGGGTTGTGAAAAATTGTAGCTTTCATCTTTGAACCGTTCCTCGGGTGGATTCAGCAGCTTAAACAAAGATTTAACACCAGAAACGTCGTTTGCCCGACGAGCATTGTCGCGCGAGCGGAACGATGAGCCGCTCCCGTCGTTTCCGCGCCTGTAACATGCACCGTCGCCGGCGGAAGGCGGCAGCGCGAGCATGTTCTCGCGAGATTAACAAGAACGGGAGAAACAGCGATGCACAAATCCCTATTTGCCGCTGCGCTAGGAAGCACCGCGATGCTCGGCGCCTGCGCGACCAACCCCGCCGTGCCGCGCGATGCGGCAATTGGTGCTGTTGGTGGCGCTGCCGTCGGCGCGGTTGTTCCGGGCGTAAGCGTGATCGAGGGCGCCGCGGTTGGCGCAGCGATCGGCGGTCTTGCCGGGGCGACATGGGCCGACCCCAACAACAGCGGCTATGTGACCGGCTACACCTATAATGGGCAATATTATCCCGGCACGCCGCCGGGCTATGACCCAACGACTCACGCCGTTGTGACTGGCGCGGTCGGCGGCGCGGCACTTGGCGCTGCCGCCGGCGCGGTCCTTCCCGGAGTCAGTGTTCTCCAGGGTGCTGTGATCGGTGCTGCGGTCGGCGGCCTCGCTGGCGCGGTGTGGGCTGATCGCAACAATGATGGCGTAGTGGACGGATACGTCTACAACGGGCAATATTACCCAGGTGCCCCTCCTGGTTAAACCGGTAATGCTGCTCCAGCGCCCGCTCCAGCTCCGGCTCCAATGCCGGCTCCGGCGCCGAGCCGCAGTGGGGAACGCGGTTAGATCGGACCCCCATCAAAGAGGGTCTTTGGTGGGAAGTTTGATTGGAGAAGAAGTGAGCAGTTTGCGTTATCAGTGCACCGGCCAATGGCCGGTGCACTTTTTTCGAATGGCAGGCGTGGTTGCCGCTCTGGTGCTTGCATCGGTGGCGACCACCGCGAGCGCCGCGCCCGACTCGCGATTGGCAGTGCCCGCTGTCCAGCAGCCACCGGTCACCGGCCAATCGATTGCCGATTTTTACCGTGGGCGGAATAATTACCCGTTCTGGCTGGCGCCGAACGCTGGTGACGCAGCCGAACAGTTGCTCAATGTCCTCAGCAGCGCCAATCTCGATGGCCTTGATCCCGAGAAGTACCACATCGATTCACTGAGGCAGGCACTCGAGGCGGCACGGAGCGGGAAGAAGAAGCCGGTTGAAGAGGCCGACCAGGAGCTTTCGAGCGCCTTCGTTGCGTACGTATCGGATCTTCGCGCGGCGCCGGACGACGGGATGACCTATGTCGACGAAAGCCTCAGACCCAAGCCACCGACGCCGCTAGCGGCACTCCTTACCGCCGGCATTGCGCCCTCGCTTTCGGAATATGTTCGAAGCCTCGGGTGGATGAACCCAATCTATTCGCAGCTACGCGAAGCCCTCGCCAACCACAGCTATTCGACGGACGAACAGCGGCACGTTATCGAACTAAACATGCAGCGCGCTCGGCTCCTCCCTGGAGGCAAGCAGCGTTACGTGCTCGTCAATGCCGCGCAGCAGCGGCTGTACATGTACGAGAACGGCAAGCCGGTCGATTCCATGGTCGTCGTCGTCGGCAAGCCCAAATGGCCAACGCCGATGCTGACTGCCTACATACGCTACGCGGCTCTCAATCCTTATTGGTACGTACCTTCAGACCTCGCCGGAGAGGACGTTGGCCAATATGTCCTCAAATACGGGCTCAAGTATCTCGACGAATATGGCTACCAGGTCGTCGACGACTGGACGCCGGACCCGAAAATCATCGATCCCAAGACGGTCGACTGGAAAGGGGTGGTTGACGGCAAGGTCGATGTGCTCATCCGCCAGAAACCCGGACCCAAGAATTTCATGGGCCGAATGAAATTCATGTTCCCCAACAAGTTCGGCGTATACCTCCACGACAACCCCCGTCGCGAGCTGTTCCTCAAGTCCTCACGATATTTCAGTGGCGGGTGCGTACGGCTCGAGGATGCCGCACGGCTTGGTCGATGGCTTTTCGGGCGCGATCTTGACTGGCAGGATGCCGGTACCGAGGAACCCGTGCCGCTTGCGACACCCGTGCCGGTCTATATCACTTATCTCACGGCGATGCCCGACGGCGCGTCCGTCGCTTACTATGACGACGTCTACAACCGAGACACGCCAAGGCTTGCTGGCGCCGATGAAAGCAGTGCGCGCGTCAGCGCCGGCGCCAGCTCGGGAAGTAAGTGATATCCTGCGCAATCGGACGGCCGTAGGGATCGCGCGCCGGCTCGAAGCGGACGTAGCGGACCGTGAGCGCGCAGACGAGGGCGTCGGTCGCGGCGTCGCCGCTCGAGCGAGCAATGCGGCACGATGAGACCGTTCCGTTCGCGTTTACGAGGATCGTCACACCAACAAGGCCACTCGGTATGCCGGTCGCAGCGAGCTGCCGATAGGCCGAATTGGGGATATTCTCGACGAGCCGCGCGGGCGTGAAACGCGAATAATCGGCATAGCCCCCGGCGCCCGCACGAATGCCGGCCGAGCCCGCGCCGGCGCCCGCGCCGGACGTTCCGGTGCCAGCGCTTGGCGCGGCACCGGTGGCGGCGAGCTTTGCCGCCGGCATTGGGACTGAAACGGGCCTCGGTTCGGCCGAAACGACGGGCGCTGCCTCGGCCTTCTTAGCCGTTTCGCCCTTTGCTTTCGGCGCCGATTCTGGCCTTGGTGCCGGCGGCCGAATGATTGGCGGCGGCGGCGGCGCCGGTTCCTTGATGTTGATGGTGGTGAGACCGTCGACCGCGCGGCGGACAATCCGCACATTCAGCCCCCAAAGGATCAGGAAGGCAAGCGCGAGGTGGACGGCAAGCACCGCCGCAATTGCCTTGGCCTTGTCCGGCCGATCAGCGGTTCCGCGATAGCTCGACACGCGCACTTCCTTGTTCGAACAACGCTTGGTTCGAGCGAAGGTTTAGCGCGCGGCTTGCCCCTCTTCGGCAGCGAAATCCGCGTCCTTCCGTTCAGGGCCAAAGGCCGTCCAAACGGCGATCACCACCGCCATGATCCCGCACATGAGCGCGAGAGCAAAGGCATAGTCATTACCGTGCGCCTCGGCGACATGTGCCTGGAGAGGGCCATTGCCGGAGGCGATGAGGTTTCCGAGCTGATAGGCAAAGCCCGGGAAGAGGCTGCGTGCAAGCGGCGGCGAAAGCTCATTGAGATGAACGGGGACAATGCCCCATGCTCCCTGGACTGCGACCTGGACAAGAAAGGCGCCAAGAGCGAGCAGAAGCGGCGTCGCCGAATAAGCCCAGAGCGGCATGACGGGCAAGGCGAGAACGCTCGCAACGATGATCGCGCGTTTGCGTCCAATACGTTCCGACCAGATGCCAAAGCTTATCCCGCCGACGATCGCGCCGACGTTCATGATCGCGGCAAGAATGCCCGTCGTGTGGGTATCGAAGTGGTGCTGCTTCTGGAGAAACGTCGGGTAGAGATCCTGGGTGCCATGGCTGAAAAAGTTGAAAGCCGTCATGAGGACGACGAGGTAAAGTGCAATTTTCCAGTGTCGCACCAGCTCCATCACCGGATTCACGTGAGCCTTGTTCCGACGTGCTTCGAACACTGGGCTCTCGCGCACGTGCATCCTAATCAGCAACACGAGTAGTGCCGGCGCTACTCCAACCATGAACATGCCGCGCCATCCAAGCCGGTCGAACAGTAGGAAATAGACGAGGCTCGCAATGAAGTAGCCGGACGGGTAGCCGCTCTGGAGAAGGCCCGAGACTGGCCCCCGCAGCTTCGGCGGGATCGATTCCATCACCAGGCTTGCACCGAGACCCCATTCGCCGCCCATTCCGATGCCGAAGAGAAAACGAAGCACGAGCAAACTGGTGAGCGTCGGAGCAAAGCCCGAGGCAAGCTCGAACAGCGAGAACAGGATGATATCCACCATCAGCACTGGCCTTCGGCCGAAGCGTTCGGCAAGCCAGCCGAACAGGAATGCACCGATTGGTCTTGCGGCAAGCGTCAGGAAGGTCGCTCTAATTACCGCCGAGACGTCTGTTCCGAAATCCTTCGCGATCGCCGTGAACATGAAGGTCATGAGGAAATAGTCGAAGGCATCGAGCGTCCAGCCAAGATAGCTCGCCCAGATCGCGCTTCTCTGGGACGAATCGAGGGACTTCAGATCGGCAATGAGGCTCATCCGCGGCTCTCCAGGGGACCGGCGCGACTAGTGCCCGCGCGTCGACTTGTCCGCAAGCGGGATCAACCGGTCTTGTTGTCAAAGGTTAATGGAACGGCTGCGTTTCGATGGAGTTGCTACGGTGGAAGAAGGAGAGAATGTGATGAAGGCAATTGCAGCTCTTGGTCTCATATCCGCCGTCGCAATGGCGGCCGCGTCACCAGCAACCGCAGCTCAAGGCTGCGGCCCCGGCATGCACCGCGCGCCAAACGGCACCTGCCATCCAAATCGCGGCCCGATGGCCGTAACTTGGGTCGAGGGTCGTTTTTACCCCGGTCACGGCTATTGGTACCATAATCGATGGTACCAGCACCGGGTCCGGTGGCATAACGACTGGCGCTATCGCTAGGCGGTTTGCTGCTCGCCGGCGCGTAGCGCTTCGCGAGCACTGATCCGTATAGTGCACTGGAGGCCTTCGGGCCTCCAGTCTTGCACGATCGACCCATGAAGCTGCCGTTCGATGCTGGCTTTGATGATCTTCGATCCAAAGCCGCTCGACGTCGGCGCACCGATCGTGCGGCCGGTGTGTTCATTCCACGTGATTTCGACCTGGTCGTCGTCGCGGCGCCAGTTCACGGCGAGCTCGCCGTCAGCGTCCGCGAGGGCACCATATTTGACCGCGTTCGTGGCAAGCTCGTGAAGAACGATACCGAGCGACTGAGCGGCGGCCGGCCGAAGCATGAGCGGTGGCCCACTGACGCCGGCGCGGGCATTGGAGCCCGACATATAGGGGGCAAGTTCCTCGCGCACGAGGTCGTCGATTTGCGCGCCGTCCCAGCGTGATTCCGCAAGAAGGCTGTGCGCGCGCGCAAGTGCCTGGATCCGGCCGACGATTCCCGACTTCAAATCGTCCGCATTGTCTGCCTGGGTAAGCTGGACGACGGACTGCACGACAGCGAGCAGGTTCTTTGCACGGTGGTCCACCTCGCGCGCGAGCAAGGCTTCGCGCTCCTCGGCTCTTTTTCGCTCGCTGATTTCGATGACCCAAAGGCCTACGGCCTCGACGTCACCGCGGTCGTTCTTCACCGGATAGACGCCCGTCAGCCAGTGACGTTGTTCGTGAGGGTCGTGCTTGGAAGGAGCGGTAAACTCGAGATCGCGCACCGCGTGCCCAGTCTCGAAAACAATGTCGATCATGTCTTCGATCGGTTTGGCATCGCTCTTCAAAATCTCGGCGACGGGCCTGCCGATATGCTCTGAAATCAGTCGACCGTTCATGCGCGCGAGCTCTTCATTCACGCGCAGGTAGCGGTGATCCTTGCTGAAAAAGGCAAGCCCGATCGGGGCGCTCGCATAAAGTGCATTGAGCTCCTCCATCTGCTCGGCAAGCTGCGCATCGCGGCTCACCAGCTCTTCGGCAAGTTCCGCTCGTTCCCGCTCGAACTGTATGGTTCTTCCCGCGGCCACTCCCCTTAAGAGCAGCCATAGGACGGCGCAGACGGCGACCATCCCCAAAACAGAGAGCGCCAGGCGATTTTGCCAGGCCGCTGCATCGGCAGCGCGCAATGTCTGGCGTCGCTGCGCGAGAAGACTGGTCTCGACATTAACGATGCGGTCGATCTCGACATCAGCAGCACGGATGAGGTTCTCGCCTTCGCCGGTTCCAATAGCCGAAATTCGCTCGGCCGAATGCGGCGATCGATGATTGGCAATCTGGGCTGAAAACCGCTCCTCGATGGCGCTTACGAGCGATGCAAGCCGACTGACCGTCGCGACCTGGTCATTGTTGTCCTGGGTAAGACGCCGCAATTGATCGATGCGCGATTGGGCCTGGCGCCGACCGTCGAGATAAGGCTGGAGATAGAGATTATTGGAGGTGAGAAGATAGCCAAGTTCGCCGCGCTGCATGTTGCGGATCGCGCTTCGCGTCTGTTCTGCCGTCGCGATTACGCCAAGGGTGTGGGTTTCCCAATGCTGCGCCTCGGTCAGTTCAGTTGCGCGGCGGAAGCCATCGCTGACGAGATAGGTCGCGCTTGCGATACCTGCGACCGAGGCGATGATGATGAGAAGCCAGTCGGCCGGCGTGA
>DASRBJ010000022.1:0-7958 GCA_035653695.1 Sphingomicrobium sp. | reverse complement strand
CAGGCGCAGGTAATCCTGAGGCTTGCTCTCGTCGAAATTGCTCAAGGCAAGGACAATCGTGCCGTCGCAATGTTGCGCGATGCGAAAGGGCTTCTCGATGCCTCGGACTACGGTCTTGCATTGGCGCTTGCCGGCCGAGCGAACGAAGCCATTTCAATCCTTGAACCGGCGGCACGCCAGTCCAACGACCCCACGGTCCGGCAAAATCTCGCACTCGCGCAGGCGCTTGCCGGCAATTGGCAAGAAGCGCGCATCATCGCCGGCCAAGACGTACCGGCGAACCAGCTCGACGCGCGGATGCAGCAGTGGATGCAGATCGCGAAGCCAAAATATGCTGCCGATCAAGTCGCTGCCGTCGTCGGTGTTTCGCCGGCGGCTATCGATCCGGGTCAGCCGGTGCAGCTGGCGCTCGACAAGAGCGATATACCCGAGGCACACACACCTTCGACTGCGCCAGTAGAGGTTGCTGCCGTTCATGCTCCGGCTCCCGCTTTGGTAGCCTTGTCGAGACCCGCGGTCGCTGCTTCTGCTCCGGCCAAACCATCCTTTGTTGCGGCAGTGGCGCCGGTTAGTGAAACGGCACCGCTGCCGGTTGCGGCGGTCACGCCCGTCTCGCAGGTCAAGCCAACGCTCGCGACGCTAACGGCCTCCGCGGTCGCCGTGGCCATCGCTGATGCCAAGGCGGTACTCGCGTCGATCACACCGCACGCGATGCCAGCCAAAAGACCGATCCCGCACGTCGCGAGACCCGCGACTGTTACCGACGCTTCAAAGTCGCACGCCGTCGTCCAGCTCGGCGCTTACGCATCGCCGGATCGGGTCCTTGCTGCCTGGAATGGCGAATCGCGCAAATTTGGAGCGCTCAAAGCCTACGCTCCAATGAGCGCACGATTTGCGAGCCCGAAGGGCACTTTTTACCGGCTCTCTGTTCGCGGCTTTAACAGTATCGGCCAAGCGAAGGCGCTTTGCACTTCGCTCCGCCACTCGGGCGGAGCCTGTTTCGTTCGCTATGTCGCCGGCGATGCACCGGTCAATATCGCGATGCGCTGACACTATTCGCGACAACGAGTTCGAGGCAGGCCATTCTTACGGCTACGCCCATTTCGACTTGAAGGGTGATCAATGAACATCTCGGATCGTCGGCGATGTCGCCGTCGATCTCGACACCGCGGTTCATTGGTCCAGGGTGCATGACGACGGCCTCGGGCGAGGCAGTAGCGAGGCGCTCGCGCGTAAGGCCGTAAGCAGCGAGATATTCTCCGGGAGCATCCCCAAGGTCCGTTTCAAGTCGTTCGCGCTGGACGCGCAGCATCATGACGACGTCAGCATCGGCGATGGCTTCGTCGACGCTTAATTGGGGAGTCTCCGCGGGAAGAAGCTCCGGTGGACCAGCAAGCCGCACTTCCGCACCCAGTCTCGGCAACAGCTTGGCATTAGAACGGGCGACGCGGCTGTGCCGGATATCTCCGCAGATCGCGACCTTCAGCCCCGCGATATGCCCGAGACGCTGCCGGATCGTTGCTGCATCGAGAAGTGCTTGTGTCGGGTGTTCGTTGGTCCCGTCGCCCGCATTCAGCACCGGCGCTTCCAGAATACGCGCGACACTGGCCGGTGCGCCGTTCTCGCGGTGCCGGATTACGAGCGCATCGGGCCGCATTGCGTTCAGCGTGCGAGCGGTATCCTCGAGGCTCTCGCCTTTTGCCACGGAGCTGCGTTCGACGGACAAAGCGATAGTCGAGGCGCCGAGGCGGTGTGCGGCGGTGGCAAACGACATCGCCGTCCTTGTCGAGTTCTCGTAGAACACGTTGAAGATGATGCGCCCGTGTAGGCGTTCGGTTAGCCGACGTCCGCGATTGCCCGAGAAATAGAGCTCCGAGCGCTCGAGTATGTCCCCGATCTGCGCATCGCTAAGAGAGTCGATCGACAGAATGTCCACGGCGGCCCTGCTTATTGTTGACCAGGGAGCTTGGCCAGAGCATCAATCGCGCCCTGAAGGATGTGCGCTGCAGCGAGCGCATCGACTTTCTCGGCGCGTCGCGCCCGGCTCACGTCGGCCTCGATCATCGCCCGTTCCACCGCCTGCGTCGACCAGCGCTCGTCCCATAGCAGCACCGGGAGTTGAAGTGGCGCTAGGTTGCGCGCGAACGCCCGCACGGACTGCGTTCTCGGGCTATCCGTCCCGTCCATGTTCAGTGGCAGTCCAACGACGAGACCAGCGATTTTGTCTTGGCGCACGACAATATCGAGAGCCGCGAGATCCTGCGTGAATTTCTTGCGACGAATTGTCTCGCGTGGTCCGGCGAAGTTCCACTCCGCGTCGCATAGTGCAACTCCGATTGTCTTGGTGCCCACATCCAAGCCGGCAAGCCTGCCGCTGCCGTGCAGCAGCCGATGGAACGTGCGCGTGTCGGAGGTCATCAGGAATGCCACGACGCAAGCCTTCTGTTCGCATCCTGGCGTACCGCTCCCCAGAACAGAGCATAGTCATAGACGTGGAAGTTATTGCCGGGCAGGACATAGGGTCCGATCGGCGGTATCGTCCCATCAAGAAGGAGCAGAACCTGCTGGCAGTGCGCGCCGACTATGCCCGGCTGCATTGTTGCCGAACGTAGATCGGCACTCGGAATAAGCGTTCCGGGGTTTGCCTCCGGTGGTGCCGCTCCGTTCAATGTTCCTGTGATTGGATTGACACACAGGACATCGCGCTGCGCGCGATCACCTCCGTTGAAACCGCGCGTTTTGCTCCACTCGTCGAAAATGAAATCGGGATTCGCCGGATCACCAAAAGTCATCCAGGACAGAATGCAGCCGGTTTGAGCAGCGTTCGAACAAGCCGGAAGCCCGAGCGCGGGAAGGTCGGACTTGGTGCTGATCGGCCAGCCGACGACATAGGCAGCGACGATCCGATGTGCGAGCGGCTTGCCAGCAATTCGTTCGCGAAGAAGCCGCTCCAGGTGCAAGGCGCCCTGACTATGCCCGGCAAGGATGATCGGCTGATCCCCAGTCTCCCTAACAAACTCGTCAAAAGCGCTGGCGACGTCGTTGAACGCAAGATCCAATGCCTTTTGGGCATCTTCGCTTTTCAGCAGGAATGCGCCGTAGGCGGCTTGGCGATAGCGCGGTGCCCAGATCTGTCCCGCCTCATTGAACGCACTTGCCTGACTCTGGACGAAGACTTGGCTGCGGAATTCTGTTTCACCGCCGGCTTC
This sequence comes from Sphingomicrobium sp., assembly GCA_035653695.1. Lineage (GTDB taxonomy): Bacteria > Pseudomonadota > Alphaproteobacteria > Sphingomonadales > Sphingomonadaceae > Sphingomicrobium. Next base: position 4,749 of record DASRBJ010000022.1, on the reverse strand, counting down.
GATCGGGGCATTCCAGCGGTCGCGTTCGAGATACGTTGTCGGGTGAATGTAGAAAATCGCCGCCTTCCCCGAGGGATTTCCGGGAACACCCGCGGGAAGCCAATGTGACGGATCGTTGAGGAGGCCCGGTCGGGCGAGCCAATTCGAGACTATCCTGTAATCCGGGCCGTTATCGACGGGTGCGTGGAAATGCCCTTGTGGAACCGCTTGCCGGATGAGCAACCTTGTTCCCCACTCGTAGATGGCAAAGGCGCCAACCGCGGCGAGTAGTGTCAGTATGAAGATCACTGCTAGGAATCGCCGCGCGTACATGGGCGGGCGGTTAGGGGAGGGCAGCCAAGCGAGCAAGGAGAGGCAACAGCAGTTGCAGCGCCAAGAGGTGCAACGCGTTCTGCTTCATGCTTTTTGTGGTGGGAGTTGCGCGTGAATTCGTGGTTTCAACGGGTAACGACCGTGCTTGCACGTTTCATCGGCCGACCGCTGATGTTGTGCATTTGCCTTCTTCTCGCACTCGCCTCCTTCGCGGCCTACGCAAGCCGCAGCGATCTTGCGATCAACGGCACCAATCTTGCAATCAACGTCCTTACTTTGCTCTTCCTGCCGATCCTGCAGGCGACCCAGAACCGTGATGGCGCAGCACTCCAGGCCAAGCTCGACGAACTGATCAGGGCCAACAAGGAAGCACGGAACGACCTCATTGGGATCGAAGACAAGGCGGAGACGGAAATCGAACAATTGCGGCCTGCGCCGGTCAATGTGACCGACCCTCACCCGGAGCAAGAGTCGGTCGCCTGATGGCCTTATTTGCCCTGCTCAACCTGTTGCTGGGCGTTTTGCAGCACCTGCGCTCGAGCTTGCATATTGGCGACGCAATTGTTCATGAGCGCCGCCGCGGTCGCTCCCGTGAACGGAAAGGAACCCGCCTGCTTCAATTCCGCCTTCATTTGCGCTTCGTTGGTACGGGCATCGAGGCGACCAAAATAATAGAAGAGTACATTGCCCGCATGAGTCTTCTGCGCGGGATCGGTTGATTGCTGGGCGAAGATGTTGCTCACGAGCAGGCAATTTGCGTCGGTTCTTGGTGGCGGCGTTGTCGGAGCGGCCTTTGCGGCGGGTGCGCTCGCGGCGGGCGCGCTCGAGGCCGGCGGTTTAGTCGCGGTGTGCGACGTTTGGGCCAAAGCGAAGGTCGAAGCCGCAATGAGCAGCCCGGCAACTGGATAGATTGACTTCATGTGAGTGCTCCGTTGGGGGGTAATGATTGGACACTTCCATATTAGTGCTCGTGCTATACGCGCAATCGGCATCCGAGGCATTTAAGAACCGTAGGCCTACCTTCGGTCGAAAACATGCATCGTGCCGCATCGGACTAAGCTACGCCGATCACGAATGACGCGTCCTCTCCCGCTTGCTCCTCACTCGGGCGGCGGCTATCGGCGCCCGCGCAATGTCTGTCACTTCCGAACAGGTCCGCCACATCGCGAAGCTTGCGCGAATTGGGATGAGTGAAGCCGAGATCGAGGCGCTGGTTCCCGAACTCAACAACATCTTAGGATGGGTCGAGCAACTGAGCGAGGTTAATACCGAGGGCGTTGAACCCTTGACCGCGGTCATCGACCAGAAGCTGCGATTACGCGACGACATTGTCACCGAGGGCGAGATCCGCAATGAGGTGCTCGCAAATGCGCCGGAAGCGCAACACGGGTTCTTTGCGGTCCCCAAGGTCATTGAGTGAAGCCGTGAGTGATCTCAACTCGAAAACGATTGCTGAACTGCGTGACGGGTTTCGCGCGGGCCATTTTAGTGCGCGCGAGATTGCCGAAAACTTCAACGCGGCAGTAGCTGGTGCACGAACACTGAATGCCTACACCTTGGAAACGCCCGACGATGCGCTTGCCGCGGCTGACACAGCAGACCAAGCGAGGGCGTCCGGCGACTTGTTGCCGCTTTCCGGAATTCCGATCGGCATCAAGGATCTGTTCGCAACGCGCGGCGTCGAAACGACCGCTGGAAGCAAGATTCTCGCGGGATTCCGACCGCCCTACGAGAGCACGGTGACTGCGAAGCTACGCCAGGCAGGTGCGGGAATGCTGGGCAAGCTCAACATGGACGAGTTCGCCATGGGTTCGTCGAATGAGACGAGTGCTCATGGTCCTGTAATCAGCCCATGGCGCCGCAAAGGAAGCAATGTTGGCCTGACGCCGGGTGGCTCGTCAGGCGGGTCCGCCGCGGCCGTTGCGGCGCAAATCGCACCAGGGGCGACTGGAACGGACACGGGAGGCTCCATTCGTCAGCCAGCGGCGTTCGCGGGTATCGCGGGGATCAAGCCAACCTACGGGCGCTGCTCGCGTTGGGGCGTCGTTGCCTTTGCAAGTTCGCTCGACCAGGCGGGACCAATGGCAAAGACGGTTCGCGATTGCGCGATCCTGCTCGAGGCGATGGCTGGCTTCGACCCGAAGGATTCCACTTCGCTCGACGCGCCCGTTCCGCTCTGGGAAGCGAACCTTTCGAGCGATCTCAGGGGGAAGCGCGTCGGTATTCCGAGGGAATATCGCATTGAGGGCGTCCCGGACGACGTCAATCGCTTGTGGGAGCGTGGCATCGAGTGGCTGAAGGACGCCGGCGCTGTCCCTGTCGAGATCAGCCTTCCACACACGCGGTACGCACTTCCCGCTTACTATATCATTGCGCCCGCAGAGGCTTCGTCCAACCTCGCGCGCTACGATGGCGTGCGATACGGGCTTCGCGAACGCGGACCTGGTGGGCTCGATGGCATGTATTCGGCGACTCGCGAGGCCGGCTTCGGTGCCGAGGTGAAGCGCCGGATCATGATCGGCACCTACGTCCTCTCGGCGGGATTTTACGATGCCTATTTCACCAAGGCGCAGAAAGTCCGCGCCTTGATCAAGCAGGACTTCCGGAAAGCCTTCGAACTCTGCGATGTGATCCTGACGCCGACGACCCCCTCGGCGGCGTTTGGAATCGGCGAAACGACGGACCCACTCGCAATGTATCTGAATGATGTATTTGCCGTTCCCGCAAGCCTTGCGGGTCTCCCGGCAATGTCCGTACCGGGCGCTTGTGACAAGGAAGGCCTTCCTCTTGGATTGCACCTCATCGCCAACGAACTCGACGAGCAGATGGTGCTTAATGCCGGTCTTGCGATCGAAGAGCGCGCGGGCTTCACTGCGCGACCGGAGAAATGGTGGTAGCCGTGGCTGAGCTCGCAGCACCTTTCCGCATCAAGGGCGAGACCGGCGACTGGGAGGTGGTCGTCGGGCTCGAGGTCCATGCCCAAATCGTCTCCAACGCAAAGCTTTTTTCTGGGGCAGCGACCGCTTTTGGCGCCGAGCCCAACACGCAAGTCAGCCTCATCGACGCGGCAATGCCGGGAATGCTCCCAGTGCCAAATAGCGCGTGTATCCGCCAGGCCGTTCGCACCGGCATCGCGCTCGATGCCAAGATCAATCGCTGGAGCCGTTTCGATCGGAAGAATTATTTCTACGCGGACCTTCCGCAGGGCTATCAGATCAGCCAGCTTTATCACCCGCTCGTGGGTGAGGGCGAGATCGAGATTCTTGCCGACGAGAAGGACCTGAGTACGGCCAAGCGCATCGGCATCGAGCGGATCCACGTCGAGCAGGATGCGGGAAAGCTGATGCACGATCAGCATCCAACCCTCAGCTATGTCGATCTTAATCGCTGCGGTGTCGCGCTGATGGAGATCGTGTCTCGTCCGGACATGCGTTCGCCTGCCGAGGCAGGCGCGTATTTGAGGAAGCTGCGATCGATCCTGCGCTACGTCGGCTCGTGCGATGGCAATATGGAAGAAGGTTCGATGCGGGCCGACGTTAACGTCAGCGTCCGCAAGCCTGGAGCGGGCTTCGGAACTCGGACCGAAACGAAGAATGTAAACTCGGTTCGGTTCGTGATGGCCGTGGTCGAGCACGAGGCTAAGCGGCAGGTCGAGTTACTGGAAAGCGGTGGCGAAGTCGCACAGGAGACAAGGCTATTCGACCCCGACAAGGGAGTTACTCGGTCGCTCCGTTCGAAGGAAGATGCTCACGATTACCGTTATTTTCCCGATCCCGACCTGTTGCCGCTTGAGCTTGATGACGGCTTCCTCGAGGAATGCCGTTCCTCGCTTCCCGAACTTCCGGACGCGAAGCAGAAACGCTACCAACAGCTTGGCATAACGCCTTACAATGCTTCAGTTTTAACCGCGGAGGTCGAAACTGCGCTGTGGTTTGATGCGCTTCTCAACGCCGGAGCTGAACCCAAACAGGCGTCAAACTGGGTCGTTGCCGAACTTTTCGGAGCGCTGAACCGCCGGGGTGAGAGTATTGACCATAGTCCAGTCACTCCGGCCGCAGCTTCGGAATTGCTCGGGCTCGTTGCCAATGGGACAATCAGCGGCACGATCGCCAAGCAGGTGTTCGAGATCATGCTCGAAAGCGGCGAGGGCGCCGCTCACATCGTTGAGAGCCGCGGGCTGAAGCAGACCAGCGACACCGGTGCCATTGACGCGGAGATCGATAAGATCCTCGCCGCCAACGCGGACAAGGTCGAACAGTACAAGGGCGGAAAGCAGCAATTGTTCGGATTCTTCGTTGGTCAGACAATGAAGGCAATGGCTGGCAAAGCCAATCCGCAGGTCGTTAACGAGCGGCTGCGGGAAAAGCTCGGCGCTTAGGCAGCTTGCTTGCTCGCGCGGCCGACCGCCGGATGCCCTCTTGCCAAAAACGTCCCCGG
>DASRBJ010000021.1:0-9201 GCA_035653695.1 Sphingomicrobium sp. | reverse complement strand
GCGCGCCGGCGTCGACTCGATCGAGCATGGTACGTTCATTGACGAGCAGGGTGTCCGCGACATGAAGGCTCGCGGCACCTATTATGTGGCGACGCTGATGGCGTTCAGCGGCGTAGCCAATGCGCTCGGCAAGGGCATCCTGACGCCGGCGAGCGAGGCCAAGACGCGCCAGACACTCAGCGTATGGGGTAAAGGCCTCAATCTCGCATACCGCAACGGCGTGAAGATCGCTCTTGGGACCGACAGCGCCGTCGCGCCCCATAAGCTTGCCAACCATGAAGTCGAGCTGATGGTGACGAAGGGTGGAATGACGCCACGCGATGCGCTGATCGCCGCCACTAAGGGTGGTCCTGACTTGATGGGTCTGTCGGCGGAAACAGGAACGCTTGATCCGGGCAAATCCGCCGACCTAATTGCGGTCTCCGGTGATCCACTCGTTGATCCGACCGCTGTGCAGCGCGTCGGCTTCGTTATGGTCGAAGGTCGACCCATTCCGATGAAAGGTCTGTGATGCGTTCCTCATTGATTGCGATTGCACTACTATTGAGCGCGCCGGCCACGGCGCAGGAAAACAAGGCTGCCGACGTTCCGCCGAGGAATATGACTGCCACAACTCCGGCCCCAAAGCCGGAGCAGGATACGGCCAAGGCGAGTGTCGCGGAGGATGCGCAGCCGGTCAGGCGCGCCATTCCATTCCATGGGAGAACGCTCGCCTACACGGTGACGCCCGGTCACCTGACGCTGCGCAACGATGAGGGCGAGCCAATCGCCAGTATGTTCTACGTTGCATACACGATCCCGTCGGCGGACGGCCGACCGCGGCCGGTTACCTTTCTATTCAATGGCGGACCGGGCTCGTCGTCCATGTGGTTGCACCTCGGATCCTTCGGTCCAATGAAGATCGACGCCTCCAAGCCTGAGATGGAACGCCCCGCACCATTCCGCCTAGTGCCCAATCCCGATACATTGCTTGATGTAAGTGACCTTGTGTTCATCGACGCGCCGACCACCGGCCTCTCGCGGGCACTCGGCAAGGCCGAGACGAAGGATCTCGTCGGAGTCGATCACGACCTCGACATGTTCACGCGCACGATCGAACGCTGGCTTACCGTTTACGGTCGCTGGAACAGTCCCAAGTTCATCATCGGTGAAAGCTATGGGACCCTTCGCGCTGCGGGTCTCAGTCACATGCTCGCTGATCACGGCGTTCAGCTTAATGGCGTAACACTCATGTCGTCGGTTCTGAGTATTGGACTGCTCTTTAGCAGCTATGATCAGACCTATATCAACAGCCTGCCAACGTACGCGGCGACGGCGTGGTATCACAACAGGATCGCAAACAAGCCGCCACTCGAGAGCTTCTTGCAAGATGCGCGCAATTTCGCGCGCGGCCGCTACGCAGTTGCACTGCAGCAAGGCAACAACCTCAGCGACCAGGAGCGCCGGGACGTCGCCGTCGAAGCAGCTCGTTTTACCGGGCTGACGCCTGAATATTTCCTTGCAAACAATTTGCGCGTGGAGCCGAGCCGCTTTCGGAAGGAATTGCTGCGCAGCGAAGGCCGCATCGTTGGACGGCTCGACACACGGTTCACCGGCAGCGATCCTGATCGTGCTGGTGACGCCGCCGAATACGATCCGCAGGACAAATCGATATCCGGAGCCTGGACAGCGATGATCAATGATTATCTGTTCCGTGATCTCGGCTATCGGACGCCGCTCACCTATCGGCCGAACAATCCAGCAGTTTTTCCTTTGTGGGACTGGAAGCACTCGGCTGGCCAAGGCCGTGCACAGATGGCGGCGGACACGAGCGTCGATCTTGCCGCAGCGATGCGCGAAAACCCCAATCTGAAACTGTTGTCGTTAAATGGACTGTTCGATCTCGCAACGCCGTTTGCCGGCGCGGAATATGACATCGGCCACATGGAACTGGGACCGGTCGAGCGCCAGAACATCCGCTTCGCTTACTACCCGTCGGGGCACATGATCTACATTGATCCAGCCTCGGCTCAGAAGCTGAAGGCGGATCTTTCGGCCTTCTACGCAAGCGCAATGTAGCAAAAAGGAAAAGGGCCGGCGGATCGAAATCCTCCGGCCCTTCGCCCCCTCGGTATTCTTTTCCTAGAGCCTAGCTTATCGGCTGAAGGTTAACAGCCGCATATTTGCCGCGCCGGTCCACTTCCAGCTCGAACTCGAGCCGGTCACCCTCGTTCAGCGTCGGAATTCCGGCGCGTTCGACTGCAGAAATGTGGACAAAAGCGTCGGGCTGACCATCATCTCGTTGGATGAATCCAAAACCCTTCATCGCATTGAAGAACTTGACGGTACCGCTTGCCTTTTCGCCGGTCAGCTGCCGCTGTGGGCCGCCCGCGGCGGGGCCACCACTGCTAGCGCCGCCACTGCGCTCGACCGGCATCGGCTCACCTTCGATTCGCAGGTTCGTGGCCGACACGCGACCGCCGCGATCGACGAGCGTGAATTCGAGAGGTTGGCCGTCCGCAAGGTCGCTGAGACCCGCCTGTTCCACCGCCGAGATGTGGACGAACACATCCTCGCCGCCATCGTCCCGAACGATGAATCCGAAGCCCTTTTGAGGGTTGAAGAATTTGACGACGCCTTTGCCTTCACCGACAACCTGAGGAGGCATTCCGCCGCCACCGCCGCCGCGGAAACCACCGCCGCCACCACCACGGAAACCGCCACCGCCGCCGCCGTAGCCACCGCCGCCTGCACCACCGTAACCGCCGCCGCGGTCACCATAACCGCCGCCGCCACCGCCGTAGCCACCGCGGCCGCCGCCATAGCCGCCGCGCTCCTGGTAACCACCAAAATCTCCGCCGAAATTTTCTTCGCCGAAACTATCGCGCTTGTCGCGGCCGCGCCCACCGCGGTCCCCCTTGCGCCCTCTATCGAAACCCATGAACCGTCCGAACTTAAAAAGACCCGCCTACCCCACAAACCAACGCGCTCGGGCCACATGGCGCAACCGGTCATGGCGCGTAATCCACTCACGCACCGTTCAGCCCCTTACAGGAAAAAACCGTGCGGCTCTAGTGACTCAGTTGGCTACAGGGCTGGCAAGTGAGCCCACAGGCGGACTAAAGCCTTCTCAACGCTTGATCGAGGAGTAATAATGGCTGTTCATTTGCATGAAGAGGACCTTCCCGCAGACCTCCGATTCGCCGACGGCCCGATCGCGGTGGATACCGAGGCGATGGGCCTCAATCCTGCCCGTGACCGGCTGTGCGTTGTACAATTGTCCGACGGAACCGGTGACGAGCACCTCGTGCGATTCAAGCGTTCAAGTGATTATTCAGCTCCCAATCTCAAGCGGCTCCTCGCCGATTCGGACCGGCTTAAGCTCTACCATTTCGCAAGGTTCGACCTTGGCATCATGCAAGCCTATCTCGGCATCATGGCCGCGCCCGTATATTGCACGCGCACTGCTTCGCGGCTGGTTCGCACTTACACCGACCGACACGGACTGAAGGAGTTGGTCAAAGAATTGTTGAACATCGATTTGTCGAAGGCACAGCAAACAAGTGACTGGGGAGCGTCGGAGCTGACCGATGCACAGCGCGACTATGCAGCAAGCGACGTCCGTTACCTCCACCAGCTGAAAAAGAAATTGGACGAGCGACTCGCCCGCGAGGAGCGAGCGGAACTTGCGCAGGCCTGTTTCGATTTCCTGCCCACGCGTGCGCTGCTCGATCTCGCGGGCTGGCCCGAGCAGGATATCTTTGCGCACGATGGCTGAAGCAGATCTGCCACCGCCGTCAGCAAAACCGCGCTGGGCAGCGCCGGGAAGCGGGCATGATAAGCTCATTCGCCTCTCCAAGGTCGCCCTTCCGGCTGCAGCGGGTATCCTGTTGGCGATACTCGCGCTCGCGCCGTTTCAGAAGAAGGGCGACGTCAGTTTCATTCTCAACAAGAAAAAGGTGCAAAGTGCACCAGAGCAGCTGCGTGTCGAGTCGGCACGCTACACCGGCACCGACAAGAAGGGTGAGCAATTCGTAATGACTGCCAACCGAGCCGTTCAGCCGAGCTCCGACACGCGAATAGTCAACATCGAGGGTATCTTCGCCAAAATCGACCAGCAGAAGGGACCGATGCAGATTGTTGCCGATCACGGTCGCTACAATGTCGACACGCAGCGCATTGCCATCGACGGGCCAGTGAAAGTTACCGGCGCGGACGGATTCCATCTCAACACTAGCAATGTGCTTATTGATCTTGGCGACCAACAACTCGCAAGCCAGGGGGCCGCGGAAGGTGCGACTAACCTTGGGCAGTTCCGAGCCAACCGGATCCGCGCGGACCTAAGCAACCACACGGTCGTCCTCGATGGCGGGGCTCGCTTGAAAATCGTGCAAGGCGCGGTCAGATGATAATTGTGCGCAATACTCGCATCATACTTGCACCGATCCTCCTTGCAGCGACTGCAGCGCTTGGCCAAGTACGCCAGCAATCCTCAGTCTCCGCCCTCAAGGGGCATAATACCAATGCGCCGGTGGACGTGAGCGCTGATCGCATCGAAGTTCAGGATCGCGCGGACCGGGCGCTGTTCACAGGCAATGTTCATGTCGTCCAGGCAGAGATGACGCTCGACACGCCGCGACTGACGGTCGCTTATTCGAACACAGCTGGCGCTAGCAGTGGCAGCAGCCCACAAATCCAGCGTCTCGATGCGGCAGGAGGAGTGTTGGTCAAAAGCCCGACGGAAACGGCAAAGGGTGACTTTGGAATTTATGACCTTAACCGAAAGCTGATTACGCTCATCGGGAATGTCCAGCTCAACCAGCAACAGAACCAGGTCAACGGAGCGCGGCTTGTCATCGACCTCGACTCCGGCCGCGCGGTCGTCGACGGTGGACCGCCAGGCGTTAATTCGAGCGGCGGAAGAGTGACGGGGCACTTCATCGTTCCGCAGCATCAACAAACAACGCAGCAGCAGAAGCAATAACGAGAATGAACGAGACCGCGACCTTTCCGCGTCCCGCCGCCGAGGCGCGGAGACGGGACGACGGACTTGAGGTGAGGTCGATCGCCAAATCCTATGACAAGCGCTCGGTGCTGAACGACGTCAGCCTCGACGTACACCGAGGTGAGGTTGTTGGGCTACTCGGCCCCAATGGCGCTGGAAAGACCACTTGCTTCTATTCCGTTATGGGTCTGGTCAAGCCCGATAGCGGGCGAATCTATCTCGATGGCGCGGACATCACCGAACTTCCGATGTACCGCCGAGCCATTCTCGGCCTTGGCTATCTTCCGCAGGAAACATCGATTTTCCGCGGCATGACCGTCGAGGAGAACATCCTCGCCGTGCTTGAGGCAGCGGGGCTCGACAAGCAAACGCGCCGCGACCGACTTGAACAGCTACTTGGTGAATTCGGTCTCACCGCACTTCGCGACTCGCCGGCAATGGCGCTTTCCGGGGGAGAGAGACGGCGCTGCGAAATCGCGCGCGCTCTTGCCGCAAATCCTTCGATCATGCTGCTGGACGAGCCCTTCGCCGGCATCGATCCCATTTCAATTGCCGATATTCGCGAACTCGTCCGCGAGTTGAAAAGCCGGGCGATCGGTGTTCTCATCACGGACCATAACGTGCGCGAGACGCTCGATATCGTCGATCGTGCGTGCATCATCTATGATGGACAGGTGCTGTTCGCCGGTACACCCGAAGCCTTGGTTGCCGACCAAGAGGTCCGGCGTCTCTACCTCGGCGAGAGCTTCGCGCTTTAGAAGGTCAACATGGGCCTGGGCCCCTCACTAACCATCCGCCAATCGCAGCAACTGGTGCTGACGCCGCAGCTGCGGCAGGCGATACAATTACTGCAGCTGAGCAATTTGGAGCTCGACTCGTTCATCGCGGAAGAGCTCTCGAAAAACCCGTTGCTCGAGTCCCGCTCGGACGAGTCCGACGATCAATCGTCGATCGAACTCACGAGCGACGACCCAACCCAGGATGAAGCGCCGGACGATCCTGGCGCTGACGACCTCATCACTGGCCAAGCCGATGACGATCGACCGCTCGACGTTGACTGGCAAGCCGAGGCGCTCGAAAACGACAGTTTCGCCGATGTCATGACGTCAGCCGGCAGCGAAGAAGGCTTTGATTTCGAAAGAGTTCAATATTCGGCAGCATCACTTGCCGAATATCTCACCGATCAGCTTCACGGGCAGGCTGGTGAAATCGGCGATCTTGCACGAGTGATCTGCGAAGCGCTCGATGAGACTGGTTACCTTACTGTTCCACTTGCACAGATTGCAGAATTAACGGGCGCGCCGCTCAACTTGGTCGAGCAGGCACTGTTGCTCGTGCAGGCTTTGGACCCGCCCGGGGTCGCCGCTCGATCACTGGCCGAATGCCTGGCGCTGCAGGCCAAGGCGGCGGACCGTTACGATCCGGCGATGGCGCGGCTCATCGACAATCTCGACCTCCTCTCGAAAGGCCGCACAACGGATCTTAAGCGCATCTGCGCCGTCGACGATCAAGATCTCGCCGACATGATCCGCGAACTTCGCGCTTATGATCCAAAGCCTGGCTGTCGGTTCTCGGGAAGCTCCGCCGAAGCGGTGGCACCCGATGTGTTCGTGCGGCGAACACGCTCAGGATTTGCCGTTGAACTGAACCAGGCAACGCTACCGCGCCTGCTGGTCAATCGCCGTTATTATCAGGAACTAAGGTCCGGGCCTCAGGACAAGACGTCGCGTGCGTGGCTGAGCGAGTGTCTCCAAACGGCAAACTGGCTCGTTAAGGCGCTCGATCAGCGCGCAAGAACAATCATCAAGGTTGTCTCAGAGATCGTTAAACGGCAGCAGGGCTTCTTCGAGCAAGGCGTGTCCGCGATGAAGCCGATGACGTTGCGCGACGTTGCCGAAGCGATTGGCATGCATGAATCAACGGTTAGTCGGGTCACATCCAACAAATATTTGCTCTGCGATCGTGGCTTGTTCGAACTGAAATATTTCTTCGGCTCCGGAGTAGCGGCCGTGGGTGGCGAAGGAGCGGCGGCAGAGGCAGTAAAGGCCGGCATAAGGCAGCTTATTGAAGGCGAAACCGACGTGCTTAGCGACGACGCGATTGCGGCACTTCTGAAACAGCGCGGGTTCGACGTCGCACGCCGGACGGTGGTCAAATATCGCGAAGCGATGGGAATTGGCTCTTCGATCCAGCGCCGGCGCTTGCGCAGGATCGCGGGCTAGGCGCTTACGCGAGCCCAGATCGGAAGATGATCTGAGGCGCGTCGGGCCGCTGGGCTCATGTGCACGCCAGCCGCCTCGACGTTGAGATCCCTGTGCACGATTATTCGGTCGAGTTGCGCGATCGGATGGCGCGCGTGAAAACTCGGACCCGTAGGCGCGACATGGAATTCGGGCTCGAGCTCGTTCAAGCAGCCGGCGGCGGTCCGCCACTCGTTCGTGTCGCCCATCAGCACAGTCGGCATCTTCTGAGGCCGCCGAGCAATAGCCTCGAGGATCGAGCGTATCTGTCGCTTGCGCCACAGCCCCGACAAATCGAGGTGCATACCTACCACGCGCAACGGCTTTTCGTTGATTAATAGCTCGGCGATGACGGCACCGCGCGGTTCAAGAGTGGGAAGATCAAGAGCCGCACAGTCGAGCACGCCGATGTGCCGTTTCACGAGTATCGCGTTTCCGTGCCAGCCGATATTTCTGGTATTCACCTTCAACAAGCGATCGGCGTGACGGCGTGCGCTGTCGAAAACACGCTTGTGCCGCACACCAAGGTGAACGGGTTTGTAGATTCCGTGGCTGTCGATGAGCTCGTGGGGCACGGTTGAACCGCGCCCACCGATACGTTTGTCGGCCTCCTGGAGAGCAACGACGTCCGCATCAATCTCCTGGAGCACTTTAAGGACGCGATGCGGGTCGCGGCGGCCGTCGAGTCCGACCGCCTTATGCATATTGTAGCTCGCAAGCGTAATGGCGGAGCTTCTCACAGCAACGCCAATAGCTGTTCGGCCTGAATGGTTCCTAGACGTCGAGGTTCGCGACGCTCAGCGCGTTGTCCTGGATGAACTCGCGACGCGGTTCGACGACATCACCCATGAGGCGCGTGAAGATCTCATCCGCGACATCGGCCTGCGAAACCTCGACTCGGAGCAGCGAACGGTTTGCAGGATCGAGAGTAGTCTTCCAAAGCTGCTCCGCGTTCATTTCTCCAAGACCCTTGTAGCGCTGAATGGACAGTCCCTTGCGACCCGCTGCGAGAACCGCATCGAGCAGTTCAGACGGACGGGTGATCGCGACTGGCTTGCCCTTTGGGTCCGCCGCGGCTTCCTCCGCCGCCTCCTCGCCTTCGCCACTGCCGACGCTCGGTTCGAGGTCGACCTGTGCGCCCTTCTTGAGCGTGCGCAACGTTGAAGGCTTCGCATAAGCGGCGGCTTGTTCCTGCGCTAGCGAGTCGAGCTTGCGAGCCTCGGCCGATACGAGGAAGCTTGGTTCGATAATGTAGGCATCGGTAACTCCGCGCCACAGCCGCTTCAGCAGGTAACCGCCTTCTTGGGCGACCTCACCCGACCATGCTGCTTCCGGATCGCCCGCATTGAGCCACTCAGCCACCTTGGCAACGGCGACAGTCTTCCCCTCGGGACCAAGATCCGCCTTGAGTGCTCCGTTGATGGCGAGCGCCTCGATAAGCGCCGGATCATATCGGCGCGGCGCATACCGCATCAGAGTCCGCATCCGCCGAGCGTGGTCGACGAGAGTCTTCAGGTCCTTCGAGGTGCGTGGCCCTTCGGGCGTTTCGAGTACGAGCCCCTCGAGCCCTGCCTCTTCGAGATAATCATCAAGCGCCGCATCGTCCTTGAGATAGACTTCAGACCTGCCGCGGCTGACCTTGTAAAGCGGAGGCTGCGCAATGAAGAGATGTCCCTGCTCGATGAGCTGCGGCATCTGCCGGTAGAAAAAGGTGAGAAGCAATGTTCGGATGTGTGCGCCATCAACATCGGCATCGGTCATGATGACGATCTTGTGGTAGCGCAGCTTCGCAAGATCAAAGTCTTCACGGATGCCGGCGCCAAGCGCCTGAATCATTGTTCCGATTTCCTTGGAGGAAAGCATCCGGTCGAATCGGGCTCGCTCAACGTTCAACAGCTTGCCGCGAAGCGGAAGAATAGCCTGGTTATGGCGGTTGCGGCCCTGCTTGGCTGAGCCGCCCGCCGAGTCGCCCTCGAC
>DASRBJ010000020.1:0-3694 GCA_035653695.1 Sphingomicrobium sp. | reverse complement strand
CGAATGCGCCATATTCGGTGATGTTGGTGACGCGGCCGCGGAAAGTAGTGCCGACCGCATATTTGGCAGCCGCGCCTTCCCACGGATCGCTTTCGAGCTGCTTCATGCCGAGACTGATGCGCTGGGTGTCGCGATTGATGCGAATGATCTGCACCTTCACCGTGTCGCCGATGTTAAGCACCTCGGACGGGTGATTGACGCGCTTGTAGCTGACGTCCGTGACGTGAAGGAGGCCGTCAATTCCGCCGAGGTCAACGAACGCCCCATAATCGGTGATGTTCTTGACGACGCCGTCAATAACCTGCCCTTCGTGGAGCGACTGGATGAGGCCCGAGCGCTGTTCGGCGCGAGTTTCCTCGAGAATTGCCCGCCGCGAAACGACGATATTGCCGCGTCGCCGATCCATTTTGAGGATCTGGAATGGCTGAGGAATGTCCATGAGCGGCTGGACGTCGCGAACCGGGCGGATATCGACCTGGCTTCCGGGAAGAAAGGCCACGGCGCCACCAAGATCGACCGTGAAACCGCCTTTGACTCGCCCGAAAATCACACCCTCGACGCGATTGCCGGCCGAAAACTCACCCTCGAGCTTGTCCCAGGCGGCCTCGCGGCGCGCGCGGTCACGCGACAGCATCGCTTCGCCGGCAGAATTCTCGACGCGATCGACATAGACCTCAACTTCATCGCCGACCTTGATTTCGGGCTTCTGTCCAGGAGCAGCGAACTCGCGGAGCGCAACTCGGCCTTCACTCTTCAGGCCGACGTCAATCAGCGCCATGTCATTCTCGATGCCCGTAACGGTGCCCTTCACCACCTTGCCTTCGAAGGTCTCGTTCTCGCCGCCGAGGCTCTTGTTGAGGAGGGCCGCGAAGTCGTCGCGGGTCGGGAATGTCGCTGTTGCCATAAAGAGTGTCTGTCCTAGTCTTACAAATTCGCTTGCCGCGCCGCGCCACCATGGCGAAGCTTCTGCACGCGGACCTGGTTGTACCTACGGCCGTCGCGGCACCATGCCGTGACGGCGTCCTTCAGGACATCTCAAGTGCCTGCGAAAGCGGCCCATGGAAAAAAGCGCGTGCCGGTGCCGGCAACCCGGAACACCGTACGCGCTCGCCAAGGGACGGGCTTTCCGCGAGCGACTTGGGCCCTGCGGACGTCGGCGCCCTTAGCTTAGAGGGAAGGACGGGGCAAGCTTCGCCATTGCCATGAACAACAAGTAAGAATAATTGATAGTCAAGTAGATTGACTAACGTCCGCTGGAGTCGAACATGGAAGAAGGTCCCTGGTACGAGACGGTGCCCATCCCTGCCCTCCTGCGCCATGCGCGAACAACTTACGGGAAGGCCATGCGCGCAGCGCTTGAGGCAGCCGGTTACGACGACATTCCTGCCAACGGGCTTTATATCATTGGAGGCCTTTCTCTTAGCAATGATGTTCCGCTTCGGCAGCTCGTCAAGGAACTTGGAATCAGCAAACAAGGCGCCGGGCAGCTGGTCGATGCGCTTGTGATGCGCGGCTATCTCGCGCGCAATGTCGACGCGCGTGACCGCCGCCAGCTGATCGTTGCCCTGACCGAGCGGGGACGCGCTGCTGCCGACGTCCAACGGGAAGCACGCGAACAGATCGACGCGACACTTCGCGCACGTGTTGGCGACGAAAGCGTGCGCGAAGCACGTCGTGCACTTGGCGCATTGATAGAAATCGACCACGAGGAAGGTGAAAGTACCTAGCTTGGAGCGCTCGTCGCGACGATGACGGTCGCGCGAGAGCAGCTTGTGCGTTCGCCTCGCCGGAACCATGGCTTTGCGCTCCTGGGAGCTTGGCTTATGTTCGGACCGCAATGGCGGGGTGGAATGACTATTTCTTCATGCTCGGTTCGGCCGCTGCCGCGCTTATCGGGCTGATGTTCGTGGTAGTGTCGCTGACCGCGGGCCGAGCGCGAAGCGAGCTCGAAGCCGGCAAGAAGCTCTACACGTCCCCGATTGTATGGCATCTTTGTGTCGTCGTCGTCCTAAGCGGCGCGACGGTGGCCCCATCGATCGATCTGAGGTCACTAGGGATCGGAACGATGGTCATCGCGGCCGCAAGCGCGGCTTACTGTCTTTATCTCACGAGGGGCATCATCCGAGCACAGCTCGCATCGAACTTTAGCGGCTATGATGCCTTTTGGTACGGCGTTGCTCCAGCATTCATCTATGCGGCAACCGCGCTCTCCGGCTGGGGCCTGCTAAGTGGGCGATCATGGGCGGCAAGTGCGATTGCGGGTGCCGTCATGGCACTCTTGCTGGTCAGTATTCACAACGAGTGGGACCTTGTCACCTATCTCGCGCCGGATGCGACGAGTGGAAGCGGTTCAGCTTGAGGATCAGTTCAGCATGCTAAGTTAACCATGACTGCTGACGGGGGCTTAGTGACTGGGGGATCATCTTTAGGAGCATGACGAAACACATCTTGTTAGCAGCAGCGACGATCGCGGCTGCTGCTCCTGCGCCAGCGCAGCCCTATCTCGCGGGCGCAACAGGAGAAATCGCACTGCGCATCCTTACTGCCCACAACGTGGAGCGGGCAAGGGTCGGCGCTCCGCCTCTTCAATGGGACTCGACCCTCGCGGCGCACGCCGCTTCCTATGGACCAGAACTCGCGCGAATGCGCACGCTTGTTCATTCACCGCGTGCGGGACGCCCGGGCGAACGCGAAAATCTCGCAATGGCTTGGCACGGCACGATGAGTCCCGAGCAGCTCGTCGGAATGTGGAGCGACGAGAAGCGGCTCCTGGCGCCTGGAAGCGCCATCTTCCCGGGAGCGAGCCGAACAGGCCGGTGGGAAGATATTGCGCATTATACCCAGATGGTCTGGCCAACGACGACACGGGTCGGCTGTGCGATCTATTCGGCGGACTGGGATTATCTCATCTGCCGCTATTCGCCGCCGGGCAATATCGACGGCAAACCCATGTTCGTCGCTGCACGCGCTGGAAGAATCGCTTCCTAACTTACCAGCGGCGGCCGAGCGGCTTTCGAACCGGCTGCGGGTTTTCGGGCTCGCCTGTCGCTTGTCCGCCCATCGACAGGAAATTGCGCACTGCCTCGGCGGAAATCGCGCGACCAAACAGCCACCCCTGGGCTTCGGAACAGCCAAAGTCGGCAAGAGCATTACGGATCTGCTCGGATTCAACGCCCTCAGCCGAAATGGGCACGTCGAGGTTGTGCCCGAGGCCGGCGATCGTATTGACGATCGCCGCCGTCTGTTCGCTCTTGACGATCGTCGTGATGAAGCTCTTGTCGATCTTGATGCGGTCGAGTGGCAGCCGGTTTACCTGGGCGAGGCTCGCGTAGCCCGTCCCGAAGTCATCGAGCGAAATACTGATCCCGACATTCTTGAGGCTCCGGATGATCGTCAGCACTTGCTCGCGGTCCTCGAGCAGCGATCCCTCCGTTATCTCGATCTCGAGCCGGTTCGCGGGAAAGCCGGTCGCCGCTAGGATCTTCAGGATCTGCTCGGCAAGATCCGCTTCACGGAATTGAACGGGCGACACGTTCACGGCGAGCTTGAAATGGGCAGGCCAGGTGCGCGCTTCGCATAGCGCCTGCTGAAGGATGCTGAACGTGAGCGGGCCGATGAGACCAGTGCGCTCGGCAGTCTCGATGAAGGACTCGGCCTCGAGCAATCCGCGGTTCGCGCTTCGCCAGCGGGCGAG
>DASRBJ010000019.1:0-14483 GCA_035653695.1 Sphingomicrobium sp. | reverse complement strand
CACGGAAACCAGGCTCTCGCCCGGCTGAAGAGCGATGTCCGTGACTTCACCGGGAGCCGTGCTGAGGGGAAAAATTGCGCCTTCGCTCCAGGGGTAGATTTGTTCAGCGCCGAGGTTCGTCGCCGCCGCTGGTTCAGCGAGCGCATCATGATTTGCCTTTTCGATGCTCGTCACGGCCGCGCGACGGCCGAGGCCTCGCTTATGCAAACTCAAGGGCTGCCGATGCGCAGAGGGCGCATCGCTCAAGAGCGGTGCCACGAGCCTGGTATCCGTGCTCACCTCGGCTGTTCCCTCGCCCGATGAGCTTGTCGCGACGAGTGCGGCGAGAAGTAGAGCAGTGGTCATTGGCTGTTCCTCATCGGAAGGGTTGATGGCTGCGCACTGGCGAGATCCGGATCGAGCGGTGAGCCAAGCGGAAGGTTGCCGCGGACTTGAGGCGGCTCGCGGACTGGTGGCGCGTTCGTCTCGAGTTCGCGCGTCCAATCGATCGCATCAATGTAAAGGCCGAGCGGGTTCTTCCGCAGCGTCTCGGCCGAAACCGGCGGTTTCATCACGACCGTCAGGATCGCAGTCCACCGGCTCGATGCGACGTAGTTTCCGCGTTCAAATTCGCTCTCCGTCCACTTGACCTCGAACGAACGGTCCGAAGCACGAACGATGCTCGTCGGCTGGACCGACACAGTGCGGATTCCAAGCTGCGAAAATGGGTTTGCGCTCCGCGCATAATCATCGAGGAACTTCGCTCCGCGGCCGGTGACGAAATCATAGGCAGACAGCCAATTCTGCCGCATAACCACTGGGTCGAGCGAGACAGACCGCACATCGCTGATGAACTTCGCAAGATGCCAGGAAATCTGCGGATCGGTTGGCTGATAATCGCGAACTGCGGGGTTTATTGCCCGTGCTTCGCCAAGCCGGTCGACCTCGACGACGTAGGGCGTAACACGGCTCTGGTTCGACTGCCACAAGAGGCCTGCCGAAAGGCCCGTCGAGAGGATCAGCCCGCCAAGAGCCATGAACCGCCAGTTTCGCGCCTGGACGCGCGCTGAGCCAATCCGCTCGTCCCACAGCTGGCCCGCGCGCTGATAGGGCGTTTGCGGCTCGGGCGTTCGGCCGTACCGCTGGACTGCACGCCGGAATCGCATCGTCTATTCCTCCTTCTCTTTGATGTCTGGATTGGCACCTCCTCCGCCGCGGTCGCCCTCGCGAATGGCCTGGAACGTTGCTTGCCGGAAATGTCGCGCCGTCTGTTCCGCGCGAAGCCGACGCGCCCAGGCTGGAGCACCATCCATCGCCGCGTCCTCGCCGGGAGACGTCGCTGCCGCTCCTTTTGATCCACCAAAAAGGGCGCGTTTCTCCCCGTGTTCGACTGCGGCGGAGATTCCGCCCGCTCCCGCTATCTTCTGGCGCAGGTGAGCGCCCGCCGCGTGCGCCACCCCGCCAACACCAGCGCGGATCGTGCGGCTCGCTGAAGTCTCCTGGCCGAGGCGATAGGACGTGGATGCCGCCGCGCCCATCGCGGCGCCCGCACGGACGGCACCAAGGCTCATTCCACCTATTGCCCGAGCACCACCCGCGAGGGTACTCCCGGCAATTGCGACGCCTCCAACCGCGGCGGCCGTTGTCGCAACCGCGCTTCCAGCGCCGAGCTGGGGTGCACCCGCGACGAGACCTGAGGCAATGGTCGGTCCAAAAATGCCAAGTCCAAGCAAGGACAGGCTCGCAAGAACGAGGCTCATCGAGCCCAGGAGGTCGGGCTGGTCGCCGGCCGCTGCCGCCTTGAACTCGGTAAAGAACCCCGAACCGATGCCGACGATGACGGCAAGTACCATCACCTTGATACCTGCCGAAATCACGTTGCCTAGCACCCGTTCGGCGAGGAAGGCGGTCCGGTTCCACAACGCGAACGGCACCAGGACGAATCCGGCAAGCGTCGTCAGCTTGAATTCGATGATCGTGATGAAAAGCTGAACTGAAAGGATGAAGAAGGCGAGGATCACGAGGAGCCAGCTCGTCATCAAGACAACGATCGTCAGGAAATTCTCGAAAAAGCTCGTTACGCCGATAAGCTCGCTGACCTGGTCCAGAAGAGGCTTTGCTGCATCAAAGCCAGTTGACGCGATGAAGCCCGGTTTCAGCAGCTGGTCGGCGCTGAGCGCTCCTCCACCCGCGGTAATTCCGAGACCGGCGAACGACCGGAAGATGATGTCCGCAAGCGTCGAGAAGCTGCCAATGATGAGCGCGAACGCTCCGACGTAGAGGATCTTCTTCAAGAACCTCGGAATGACGTCGTCTTCGCCGCCGAGCGCCCAGAAAAGACCCGCGAGCGTGATGTCGATCCCGACGAGTGTCGTCGTCAGAAAAGAAACGTCACCACGAAGCAGTCCAAATCCGCTGTCGATGTACTGGATGAAGGCAGCCATGAACCGGTCGACGACGCTCAAGTCACCCATGGGGCGCGGCTTTCAATTGGTGTGATCGGGTACCGCGGGACTTCTCTAGGGGAGTCTCGAAAAGCCCCGCGGCAGCGCAAGCGGCGGGCACGAAGCGCCGCTCGCGTTTCAGTTGGTGGCCGCTGCTCCGTCGACGAAACGGCGCGTTGCCGCGCGCCCATCTTCTTCGGCCTGAGCGCGCCGGGCGCGATCGATTGCTGCCTGCCTGAACTCGGTCGCCATCAAGGTCTGAAGCTGCAGCTGCTGCTTAATGCTGAGCGCCATGAGCTGGTTCGCTGCCTGGCCAACCTGGAGCGCTCCGATAGCACCCTCGCTGCTTGCCGACAGCTCGCCAAGCATGGATGCATCGGCTTCAACATTTTCCGCAACGCTCGCCTGGACGGTCATCGCCTGGCGATAGGCGGCCGTTGCGGCCTCGAGCCGAGCGCGCGCAGCGGCGATGCGTTGATCGGAGCTAACCGCCTCTTGAACAGCGCCGGGAAACAAGGTTCGCACTTGCTGGTCGAGGCCGGCGACCTTGAACTCGATTCCCTCAGCCTTGCTCATCAGCTGCGTTATCTGTTGCATCGTCGCGCTCATCTGTCCGAGCTGTGGAAAATCGAGGGATTGGAGATTGCGCGCCATGTTCTGAAGCATGGACGCTTCATTCTGCAGCGAACGGACCTGGTTGTTGATCTGGTCGAGCGTCCGTGCCGCCTGGAGCAGATTTTGCGCGTAATTTGCCGCATCAAAAACCGGCAGCCCGGATGCCGCTGCGGACGACCGCGGAAGGGCAAAGCTCATCGCCGTTCCAAGGGCAACTACAACGAGGGTGCGCACATGTCGGTTCACTCTCATGACCTCACTCCTTCCTGATTTGCAGCGAACTGGTCGAGCAGCGGGGCGGCCCAGTTCAGTCCTCGAACTTGGAGCAGATGGGCAAGGAACCGGTCGGTGCCGTGCTGTTTGACGATCTCATCGACGAGAAGGCGCGAAGCAGCGTCGGACGTACCACAAAGCGCCAGTGCGATTGGTCCAAGAGCGAGGTCGAACAGCCTGTTGCCGCTTCGTGACTGGAGATAATAGTCACGCTTGGGTGTCGCTCTTGCGATCAGCTCAACCTGGCGCGGATTAAGGCCGAACCGGTCATAGATCTCGCGAATCTGCGGCTCGATTGCGCGATCATTCGCGAGGAAAATGCGCTGCGGGCAACTCTCGATGATCGCCGTTGCAATCGAGCTTGAGCCAATGTCGGCAAGCGACTGTGTCGCGAAGATCACGGCCACATTCTTCTTACGAAGTACCTTCAGCCACTCGCGGATCCGCGCTGCGAAGATCGGGTGATCGAGGAACAGCCAGGCCTCATCAAGGAGAAGGAGCGTTGGGCTACCGTCGAAACTCTCTTCGAGGCGGTGAAAGAGATAGGAAAGCACGGGCGACACCGAGTCCGCTTGTCGCATCAGTGTCTCGGTCTCGAAGCAATGGACGTCTGCAAGCTCGAGCGCGTCTTTCGTCGCGTCCAACAGCGGACCGAATGGCCCCTCAAGCGTATAGGGCTGAAGTGCGGATTTCAGCGCATTCGACTGCAGCAATAGCGAAAATCCCGTGAGAGTCCTCTCCTCGGGAGGAGCGGACGCGAGACTGAGCAAGGCTGACCAAAGAGCTTCGCCAATGTCCGGCGTGACCCTTAGGCCTTGTCGCTCCATGAGAGCCAGAAGCCAGTCCGCAGCCCAGCTTCGCTCGGCTGGTTCATCGATGCGCCGCAAGGGCTGGAACGTGAGCGTAGCGTTATTTACTCCAAGTTCGTGATGCGCACCCCCCATGGCAAGGACCGCCGTGCGCGCGGACCAGCCCTTATCGAAAATGATAATTCTTGAACCGGGGTACCGGCGGAACTGAAGCGCCAGGAGAGCGAGCAGAACGGACTTGCCGGCACCGGTCGGGCCGACGATGAGCATGTGTCCGACATCGCCGACGTGGGTTGAGAGACGAAACGGAGTGGACCCGCTCGTTTCGGCAAACAGCAACGGAGGTCCAGATAAATGATTGTTTTGCGCAGGTCCTGCCCACGTCGACGACAGCGGCATCACGTGCGCAAGATTGAGTGTGTGCACGAGCGGCTGGCGAACGTTGGCATAGACTTGCCCGGGAAGACTTGAGAGCCACGCCTCAACGGCGTTCATGCGCTCGCGTTTGATGGTGAAGCCGAGACCATTGACGATGCGTTCAATCGCCCGCACCTTCTCATCGGCACGCGATGGATCTTCGTCCGCGACTGTGATCGTGGTCGTCAGGTAACCAAAGGCGACGTGATCGCCGCCGAGTTCCTGCAATGCCTCATCGGCATCCACGACCTTGTTGTCAGCGTCACTGTCGGTCAATTGGACCGGCTGGTTGTACATGACCTCGCGGAGAAGAGCGCTCACCGACTTGCGCTTGTTGAACCACTGGCGCCGCAGCTTAGTGAGCGCGCGTGCGGCCTCCGTTCGGTCGAGCGGAATGAAGCGCGTCACCCACCGATAGCTAAAATCCTGATGATTAAGCGTGTCGAGGATGCCCGGCCGGCTGAGCGATGGAAAGCCGAGGACCGTAAGCGTCCTCAAGTGAAGATCGCCGAGCATCGGCTCGAGCCCGCCCGAAAGCGGCGTGTCCGCAAGCAATGCATCGAGATAAATGGGCGTTTCCGGAGCAACCACGCGATGGCTCGCTGGTGATACCGCGCGATGAAGGAAGGTGAGCGCTTCATCGTCGTCGAGCGCACGCACTTCGGGCATAAAGCCTGACATTAGATCCAGTGCGCGGTCAGTCTCGGCAATGAAAGATTGGAGCGCTTCACGCCAGTCGCGCTCCTGGGCTTTTGCGCGGCGCTCAACGAGCGCTCGTTCAACACGTTCTTCCACGTCAACCGGTGGAAGCCAGACCAGCGTGAGATAATAGCGGCTTTCGAAATGTTCCCGTCCGCCTTCGAAGCTCGCTTTCCGCTCTTCGTCCACGAGCCATGAGCCCGGATCAGGAAACTCGGCTTTGGGATAGCCCAGTGCCTCAATGCGTTCTGCCTCGAAGAACAGAGCCCAGCCCGAGCCAAAGCGCTTGAGCATGTTGTTGGCGCGCGCCGAGACAGACACGAGCTCAGCTTCGGTTGCACTTTCAAGATCCGGCCCCCGGAAGGCGAAGCTACGCTGAAAGCTGCCGTCCTTGTTGAGAACGACCCCTGGGCCGACCAACGCGGCCCACGGAAGGTGATCGGCGAGACGATCCGAGTGTGCGCGGTATTCGGCCAAGTTCAGCATGAGAGGTTGGCTCGCTGGCGAAGATGACGAACCAGCACAGGTGCGAAGTCAGGGTCTCGCCTGGCCGCGATGACTGCGGTTGAATGTCCTAATGCCCAGATTGCAATGCCGGCGAGCCATTGCTGGAGACCAAGTCCCAGCGCGGCCGCGATCGTTCCGTTCAGTATGGCGAGCGCCCGCGGCGCTCCTCCAAGGAGAATCGGCTCGACGAGCGAACGATGGACGGGAACTTCGAAACCGTCGAGATGATCGGCGGAATTTTTCACGACACCATCGCTCCGCCGCCAAAGCTGAAGAAGCTCAGGAAGAATGACGAGGCCGCGAACGCAATCGAAAGGCCGAAGACGATCTGGATCAGTCGCCGGAAGCCACCGCCAGTTTCACCGAAGGCAAGCGTCAGGCCCGTCGTAATAATGATGATGACGGCAACGATCTTGGCGACCGGCCCTTGGACCGAATCCAGCACCTTCTGGAGCGGTTCTTCCCACGGCATCCCAGAACCCGCCGCCTGCGCGCGCGCCGACAACAGGATTGTCACAAGAAAACTTGCCCTCGCTGCGCACCGGCGCAGGCACGGCGGTGAACAACCCATGGTCACTCTCCTATGGTTTGCGGGTTGCTGGAAATGTGCGGTCGGAGCGCATAGTCTCCGCGATCGTCGAGCCCTTCCACGCAATCGATCGCCTCAATGCGGCGATCGGTCCCGCGGCCGGAAATGAAAACAATGAGATCGATTGCCTCGGCGATGAGACGCCGTGGCACAGCGATCACGGCTTCCTGAACAAGCTGTTCAAGACGATAGAGCGCGGCACGCGAACTGTTGGCATGAACCGTGGCAATGCCGCCCGGATGGCCTGTATTCCAGGCCTTCAGCATGTCGAGCGCTTCGCGCCCCCGCACTTCCCCGACGATGATGCGATCAGGACGAAGCCGGAGGGTTGAGCGGACCAGCTCCGCCATGCCGACGACCCCCGGTCTCGTTCTAAGAGCAACCGTGTCGCAGGCTGCGCACTGCAATTCACGCGTGTCTTCGATGAGGATCACGCGTTCGTCGCGAACCGCGAGATCCGCGAGTAATGCGTTGGCAAGCGTCGTCTTGCCTGAGCTAGTGCCGCCAGCAACAAGGATGTTGCGCCTTTCAAGGACGCTCTGTGAGAGGAGCCGCGCGAAGGAGGCGCTCATGACCCCATCCGCAACATAGTCGGCAAGCCGGTAAATGCGTTGCGCCGGCTTGCGGATCGCAAAACATGGGGCGGTTGAGACCGGCGGAAGGACACCTTCAAATCGCTCACCGGCAATGCCGTCAGTGAGCGGCGGAAGCTCGGCACTTACTATGGGCGCAGATGCGTGAACTTCGGTGCGCGCGTGGCTTGCAACGAGCCGTATGATCCTCTCCGTCTGGTCTGGCTCGAGAACGACGCCGGTGTCGAGACGACCAGCACCAAGCCGGTCGAGACGCAGCGCGCCGTCGGGGTTGACCATCACTTCGACCACTTCGCTGTCGCGCAAGGCTGCGGCGATGTGAGGACCCATGGCAGTTCGCAACATCGACCGTTGGCGATCGGCTGTCTCCAGCGCACTCATTTTTTCTCGCTCCCGTCGCTGTCCTCATCGAAATCGTGGAGGAAGGTGGTGCGGCCGGTCCTGATCTTGCGCCCGACGCGTTCGACGAAAGCTTCAAACCGATCACGACCTATCGCCCGCGCAGTATCGTCGCCCTCTGGGATAGGTGCATTGATCGTGAGCATGTAGAGAATGAAGAGAGCGAGCGTCTCGAGGATGATATTGTCCTTGCGGTCCAGCCGACCGAGCTGCCGCAAGATTCGGTTCTGACTTGCCCCAAAGCGCAGTTCGAGCTCATCTTCGCCTTTTCGATTCAGCCAGGAACGGAGAGCATCAGCGATGATGACCGTAGCAGGCACTTTGCTTTTGCGGCTAACCTCGTTGAGGCGATCGTTGAGCTCAATTGGAAGCCGAAATTGACGACGCGTAGCGACCAAGCGAGGCATGGGTTCTCCTTCGCTAAAAGCTGGGCACTAGATCGCTCTGGCGATCGTGCTGCTGATTGATACCGTCGGCGGCAACGACGCGCGTAAGCTCGGGAAATGACACCGACAAAGGCCGCTCATCGTCGGTATCTGGCCAGAGACCGATTCCGTCGATTGGCATTGGCGGTGGCGCGAGCATGCGATCCGAAGAACGACCTAGGTGAACTTGATGCTCGAGCGCATCTCCGCCTTCGACGCATTCGTCGTTCTGATCGTCGATCCGCTCAGCTCGAGAAACTTGCCCAACCCAGTCATGAGCGCGCTGTGGCGGGCGATCCCCATAAGTTCCTTCGTCAAGTGAGGGTGCCGCAAGCAAGCGATCCGTGAACCGCTGATCCTCGAAGTAGCGGAGCTTCCGTGCCCTTATTGGCGGCATTCCTGCGAGCAGGACCAGTTCGTCTGTTTGGGGAAGTTGCATAACCTCCCCAGGGGTCAGCAACGGCCTTGCGGTCTCCTGTCGGCTGACCATGACGTGCGCCAGCCAGGGAGCGAGGCGATGGCCGGCGTAATTGCGCATTGAGCGCTGCTCGGTCGCCGTTCCGAGCGCATCGGAAATGCGCTTTGCCGTCCGTTCGTCATTCGTCGCGAACACCACTCGAATGTGGCAATTGTCGAGAATTGAATTGTTCTCGCCATATGCCTTCACAATTTGGTTTAATGATTGGGCAATGAGGAACGCGCGGATTCCGTAACCCGCCATAAAGGCAAGCGCAGTTTCGAAGAAGTCGAGCCGGCCGAGTGCCGGGAACTCATCAAGCATAAGCAACAATTGCCGAGTGGATCGTGCCGCAGGCGCTTCGAGCCGTTCGGTGAGCCGTCGTCCAATCTGGTTGAGGACAAGGCGGACGAGCGGCTTGGTGCGGGAAATGTCTGAAGGAGGAACGACTAAGTACAGTGACGCTGGACGTTCCCCGTGAAGCAGGTCCTCGATCCGCCAATCGCAATCGGACGTGACCGCCGCGACGGTTGGATCACGATAGAGACCGAGGAAGGACATTGCCGTCGAGAGCACACCTGAGCGCTCATTTTCCGACTTGTTGAGGAGCTCGCGCGCGGCGGATGAAACGACCGGATGAACCAAGGGCCTCTCAACCGTCCCAAGGTGATTGGTCGTCATCATTACTCTGAGCGTCGAAGTGAAATCCCGGCTCGGATCGGAGAGAAACGTCGCGACCCGTGACAACGTCTTCTCATTCTCCGCGTAGAGTATGTGGAGGATCGTTCCAACGAGTAGCGAGTGAGCTGTTTTCTCCCAGTGATTTCGACGCTCAAGCGCTCCTTCGGGATCGACGAGAATGTCGGCAATATTTTGGACGTCCCGCACTTCATTGGCGCCACGCCGAACTTCGAGCAGAGGATTGTAGCGCGCCGAACGCGGATCCGTCGGATTGAACAGGAGACAGTGCGAAAAGAGTGCGCGCCACCCGGCCGTCAGCTCCCAATTCTCGCCCTTTATATCGTGGATCACGACGGATCCCGTCCAGGACAGAAGGGTTGGAATGACGAGCCCAACGCCCTTGCCCGTTCGGGTCGGCGCAAACGCGAGGAGATGTTCAGGCCCGCTGTGCCTTAGATACCGTCCGCGCAAGGTGCCCAGAAATAGCCCGTCGTTCGACAAAAGTCCGGCAATGCGAAGATCGTGTTCCTCAGCCCACCGCGCGGACCCATAAGTATCGACGTGGGAGCCTTGTCGAGCCCGCCACAGTGAGCCTGCTACGGCTGCGCCGCAACCAACAAAACCGCTTGATGCTGCGAGGGCGCCGGCTTTGCTGAATATCGCTGGCGCGTAAGCCTCATATTCATACCACCAGACGAACAACGACCAAGGTCGATAGAGCGGAACGCTGGCAAAGTTGAACCAGGCACGCCCGAGCTGAGGCTGGTAAGCAAGCATCGACGCGGCCCATTGTGTCGCAGCCCACATTCCAAGGGCGATGATCGCAAACACTGCGAGCATTTGACCGATCAGCAGCTTGGTTGGCGTCACGATAGGGCTCCGATTCCGCCGAATGTCGGCGGGCGCCCAAGCCATCGTTCATTGCCGCGAGTCGCGCTTACTACTCGGGGGTCGCAGGATGATGCTCGCTAGCGAATCTCACGCGATGCCCATTCCAGATTGCCAGTGCGACCGCCGAGAACTCTGATCGCGTCGCCGAATTAAGCCGCGGCACTCCGCTCGAGCATTTGGATCCGCTCGAGACAGACATCCTGGACGACGCGGCCGAGTTCCTCGACGTGCGCGCCGAGCCATTCCAGTTCTTCCTCTGATATGCGGTAGTGCTTCGAGTAGCGCGCCTTCACATAGGCATCCTTCAACTTCTCGAACATCGCACGCTCGCGATGGGAGTCCTTGGGCCAGACGTAAGCCAGGCGACGATCAAGACGTTCCGCCTGCGTGCGCAGGAACCCCAGGTTATGAACGTGCGGGGTGTAGAAGGTCACGACCAGAAGGACGCAATGGTAAAGCCGCTCGGCGGCTTGATGCATCAAGAACGCCGCTTCTTTCGGTCGGTTCTTTGTCGCCAGATCACGTGCGGTATTCAGATAAACTATCGCGCTCGGAAACCACTCCTCGAAATATTCCTTTGCGAGTGCTGCGGCCTGGTCCGGTGTCTTGGGCCGGGGTTCGGCAAGTTCGCTGTCATCGCTCTGGTAAAGAGCAATGCCGTCGCGTTGCACATCGATGAAGAAGAAGCGGCCATGGGCGAGACCATCGTTCACTTCATGAAGCGTATGGACGATGAAGTTGACCGGGGTCTTCATTGTCCTTGTAATCGAGAGCTCGCGGTTCAAGCGCTCCTCGGCCTTGCTCCAATAGTCAACCCGATCGGTCAGCCGTGAATCGTTGACGATCACGAGGAGGTCATAGTCCGACTGGTAGCCCTTGGCGGTGTGCGGCTCGTCGACAAAGGTGCCTCGGGCATAGGAGCCATAAAGGATGATCTTCAAGATCCGTCCCTTCTTCTTCCACTTCTGGGTTGAAAGCGCCCGCGCCTCCTCGAACTCCTCGAACAGCACCTGCACCACTCGCTGCAACTCGCGCTGCTTTCCCAAAGGCAGATGATCAATGTCGCTGCGCATCGCGGAACGATCCTAAGCACTGACGTGCACAGCGCAAAGAGTCCGGTCGCCGCAGGGCGTTGCTGTTCGGCTCCAGTCACTTTGTCTTGACATGGCTTACGGCAGCGCCTTGGTGTACTAATACACCAAAGAGCAAGAACTTTTGTCTATGATCGTCGAGTTGATAATGTCAGTCTCAGCCGTGGCCGCCACGCCAGCACCGGACGGCGGCCCGAGAATGCCCCAGCTGCTGATCCTCGGATCCCCACATCTAGCAAACCACAATCGCGACATTGCAAACATTGACGTTGAGGACGTTCGCGAGCGCGAGCGCCAGCGCGAGATCGAGGCTGTCGTAGCTGGGCTTGCGTCTTTTCATCCCACTCGCATCGCCGTTGAATGGGCCGCCGATCAGCAAGCCCGCCTTGACGAACGCTACAATGATTATCGTGCGGGCACCTATAGGCTTTCGGCCGACGAAGTTGATCAGATTGGATTGAGGCTTGCCGCGCGGCTCCATCTCGAGCGCGTCTATGCGATCGACTGGAACCGCGATGCGCCGGGCAAAGATGTAGATTATGACTTCATCGCCTGGGCCGATGCGCATGGACGAGGCGCCGCATGGCGCGATTTGCAACAGCATGCTCAAGAACGGGCCGCTGAGGAGAGCAAGCTCATGAGGTGCACGTCAATCTCGGCTTGGTATCGGCGGCTCAACACGCCCGCTTACCGGCGCTCCGATCAGCGCTTCTATTATGCGATAGCAACCTTTGGTGATCAGGCCGAGAACCCCGGCGCGGCGTGGGTCGGCGCGTGGTACGCTCGCAACCTGCGCATTCTCGACAATTTGAGGAGCATCGCACAGGCCGGTGATAGGATTTTAGTTGTTTATGGTGCCGGGCACGGATTCCTGCTCGACCAACAGGCGCGCGAGTCGGGTGTGTTCGAGGTCGCTGACACCCTTCATTACCTCCCGAGCTCGCCGAGCGATTCATGGACGAGTTGCCGTCGGTGACTTGAAGACAGCGACACTCCCAACTGTTCCCATCCATCGCTTGCCGCATTCAGGTCTGTTCCGTAATTTGCATGCGAACCGTTAGCGGGAAGAGGGCGAGAGAATGCCTAAAGGGCAATGCCACTGCGGCGCCGTGCAATATGAAATGCCAACCGAAACCTCGCATACATCGCTATGCCACTGCTCCGACTGCCGGAGGCACTCGGGCGCGCCACTTGTTGCCTGGGCACTCGTCTCCAGAGACAAACTGCGCATCAGCGGCGAGACGAGGGAATATGCGTCGTCAGAGAACGGTCGTCGTCACTTCTGTCCCGAATGCGGCACCAGTCTCTTTTATACGAACGAGGCCATTTTCCCCGATAAAGTCGACGTGCAATTTTCGACCCTCGACGATCCCAACGCCTTTGTACCGACGACGCAGATCCAGACAGCCGAACGGATCCATTGGATGGAGCAGCTGAACGACATTCCGGAGTTCGAACGTTATCCGGGTTGACAACGTGCTTCCTCCAAGCAGCGTGAGCGGCCGGTCAGATCGGCGAGCACACAGACTCCGGACCGCCGTTCGTTTGAGGTGGAGCGGCCGCCAAACATGGTGAGCCGGATAAGTTCATGAACCTGCAGGACAATTCGCGCGTTCGGTTGCGTCAGGGGGCTCAGGAGGTTCTATGCTCAAGCGCGCAATGTTTGCCGCCGCCGGAATGATCGCGATCGCAGCGCCGGCGGCCGCCCAATATGTCAGCCCCTACGGCTATCAGGGATACTCTTACCCGACCTATCAGTATCCTTCCTACTCGTACCAACAATATGGCTACCAATATCCGTACCAGCCTTACCGCTACAGCTACCCGTCAACGTCGTACGGCTCGCCCTATGCGAATGGCTATTACGGCAATCGCTATGGTTATGGTGCAAATGGCTATGGCTATCAGGGAAGCGGCTATGGCTACCCGCCTTACGGCTATGGCTATGACGGCTACCGGTACGCGCCTTCGGCCAACACGCCCTATCCGTATGGCTACCGTCAGTCCTGGCGCGATAGCGGCCGCTACGATGACCAAGGCTACGACTCACGGTACGACGACGATTACGACGACGGGCCTCAGGGTCTGTGAGGCTTGAGTTTTCGCGAGGCGCTGGTCCGCGCCTCGCGTGTATCCCGGATGTTGATCAGGGCTGACTTGATACGGAGCGCGGCGTCGAGCGAATGCCCGCGCTTATTTCGCATTATCGACTCCAATAGTGGACCACTGAACTTCTTCGAGCCGTGGGCCTCAATTGCAGCGGCGCAGCTCGTTAGTCACTCGTAGTGGCAAGGCGCTGCGACTGGATATTTGCGCAAATTTGCGCGTTGTTTCCTATGCTTTATTCGGCAGGTGAAGATGCGAGCTCAGACGACGCCCCAACGCGCGTTCCTGCGGGATCTTCTAGTGGCGATCACGATCTATCTCGTTCTCCGATTTGCTGTGCCAAGCTCACTCGACAGCAATATGCACGCTCTAGTAGGAGCTCTAGTGGCCTTCATCGCATCTATGGTTTTTTCGCGGCTTATGCCCAGCGAGCGCCGCTGAGTGCTAGCTTTTCACCTGCAGTGGAGCAGTTTGCCGTCAGCCCGGAAATTTAGCCGCTCGCTATTCGCACCAGAGCATAGATGAACACCAACCCAGCGACGGTCGCTGCGGTCGTCGAAAGCTTCGGTCGTAGAGCCTGGCTGCGGGGCAGCAGCTGACTTGCACCAAGGTAGAGAAAGAACCCGCTAAAAACGCCAAGCAGCCGTGCGAGCGTGAAGACCGGAACGTCAATTTCACGGCCGAGCAATAGTCCGACCAACGGCGCGAGCGCATCAGCTGCGAGCCACAGCCGAGCGGTCGTGTTTGCCGAGCCTGTCGAAAGGCTCAACGCCACGGTATTCGCGCCGTCGATGCAATCATGGGCGAGCACGCCCAGAGCGACGATGATTCCTGCCGGCCGACACGTGAAAAGCGAGACCTATTGCAACGCCGTCGAGCAAACTATGCGTCGTAAGACTGGCCGGACCCAAGTGCCGAGGGCCGTCCGACTGTTTTGACGTAACCACTGAAATGCGGTCCGCGATGAGATAAACTGCGAAGCCTGTCGCAATCGCCGTCATAATGCCCAGATTGCTTGAGGCATTGGCTGACAAATCGAGCGCCTCGGGCAGCAAATCGAAAAGGGCGACCCCGACGATCGTGCCCGCTGAAAAGGCCACCAAGAGATTAAGGATAGCGCGAAGGCGGAGTGCCAACCCGCCGCCCGCAAGCGTTGCTATGCCAGTTGCAAAGCCAACGCCGACGAGCGTCCAGAATGACGTCACCTCGAGAGCCTTACGACCTCGATCGTCAGGTGCGAGAGGTGTGGCAAGCCCACAAGCCGCTCCCGATAAAAGCTCGCGTCCCTCTCGCGATCAGTGGCTACGCTGATAATCGCGCCTAAGTGCCCCGGCCCAAGTCGCCACAGGTGAAGATCGTATACGCGGTCTCCTTCTGCCTCGACGGCGCTGCGAATTCGGTCCGAAAGGCCTTGATCCGGGTTCACGTCGAGCAGAATCGCGGCCGTATCGCGGACAAGGCTGTAGGACCAACTGGCAAT
Organism: Sphingomicrobium sp.; assembly: GCA_035653695.1. Classification (GTDB taxonomy): domain Bacteria; phylum Pseudomonadota; class Alphaproteobacteria; order Sphingomonadales; family Sphingomonadaceae; genus Sphingomicrobium. The sequence continues at coordinate 28 of DASRBJ010000019.1, read as the reverse complement.
CACCAGTGCACCTATTATCCCGGCGAGT
>DASRBJ010000018.1:0-9146 GCA_035653695.1 Sphingomicrobium sp. | reverse complement strand
GTGACGGGCGCATAAAGGCGGCTCGAAGCATTGGCCGCTCCTGGCGCGGGGAGCTGGCGAAGGACACTCGGATTGTCGAGAATCCAGAAGCCCCTTCCCTGCGTCGAAAGTACCAGGTCTCCGTGGGCAAGCCGAATGTCCGTGACGGGTACCGCCGGCAGGTCGAGCTGCAGGCTCTGCCAATTCGCGCCATTGTCGAACGAAACATACATCCCGAACTCGGTGCCGGCATAAAGCAAGCCTGGACGGACAGGATCTTCCCGTACGACGCGCGTTGGCTCATCGGGCGCGATTCCATTGGTCCCGTCGGTAAGCTTGGTCCATGTCTGCCCGTAGTCGTCCGTGCGATACAGATAGGGCGAGAAGTCGCCGAGCAGATATCGGTAGATTGCGACATAAGCAGTGCCCGGCGCGCGCACTCCAGGTTCGATGTTCTGAACGCGTCCGCCGGGCGGCAGTCCCTTGGGCGTCACGTTCTCCCAGTTCTTGCCCGCGTCCTTCGTCACCCAGACGAGGCCATCGTTCGAGCCGGCCCATATGACGCCGGGCTTAACGGCACTTTCGCGGATCGCGTAGACGACCGAGTAGACCTCTTCGCCGGTCGCGTCGCGCGTGATTGGCTCGCCCGAACCATATTGCTTGTCGGCGGGATGCGCGGTGAGGTCGGGGCTGATGACCTCCCACGTCACGCCGCCGTCGCGCGATCGATGCACGAACTGCGATCCGTAATAGACGGTATTCGGATCGACCGGCGAAATCTCCATCGGCGCCACGCGCTGGAACCGGTACCTTAGGGTACTGGGATCATTGCCATAGAGGGATTCGCTTCCGATCCAGAAGCGCTCCTCGTTTCTGTTGGTCCGCAGATCAAGACGCGTGAACTGCCCCTTGCACCCGCCCCATACCTCATTGGGATCACCGAGCTGGGGAATGATCGGGCCTGTTTCGCAACCCGGGCCAATCCGGAATTCCTGACCATCGCCAAGCGGCAATGAGGGAACGATGACGGTCGTGTTGTCCTGCTGCGCGCCGTACAGCCGATATGGGAACTGGTCGTCCACCGCGACCTGGTAGATCTCTGCGGTCGGCTGGTTTGCCTGTGTGCTCCAGGTCTTTCCGCCATCAAGCGATATATTGGCGCCGCCATCATTCGACTGGATCATGTAATTTGAATTGCGCGGATTGATCCAAACGTCGTGGTTGTCGCCGTGCGGCGTTCGCTCAGTCTTGAATGTCTTGCCGCCGTCGACCGACTTGAACCAATTCTCGTCGCCGACATAGACGATATCGGCATTGTTGGGATCGATACCGAGCGTGTCATAGTAGAACGGCCGCGTCGTGAGGCGCGTGTCGCCGTTAACGAGTTGCCAGTGAGCCCCGGAATCGTCGGATCGGTAGAGTCCTTGGCCCGGCTTTGCTTCGATCAATGCATAGAGGCGGTTCGGCGCCGCGGCACTGACGCCGACGTTTGCGCGGCCAAAAAGACCGGTCGGAAGGCCGCCGCCAAGCTTGGTCCAGTGGTCGCCACCGTCCGTCGACTTGAAAATGCCACCATCCTTGCTTCCCGAGACGATGGTCCAGGGCTTGCGAAGGCCGTGCCACATGGTGGCGTAAAGGACCTGCGGATTTCCGGGTTGGTATTCAATGTCGGCGGCGCCGAGCTCGTCGTTGACGAAAAGCACCTGCTGCCACGTGTGTCCACCGTCCCTGCTCCGGAACACGCCCCGCTGCGGGTTGTCCTTGAACGGATTGCCCAGCGCGGCGACGAAAAGTTCGTCGGGGTTATGTTCGTTAACACGGATCGCCGCGATCTGCCCGACATCACGAAGTCCCATGAAGGTCCAGGTCTTCGCCCCGTCGGTCGACTTGTACAGTCCGCGACCAATCGAGACGTTGCTCCGGATCTTTGACGAGCCCGTGCCTGCATAGATGATGTTCGGATTGGAATCGGCGACCGCAACAGCGCCCATTGAACCAACCGAAATCTGTCCGTCGGTGGTGTTCACCCAATTATGGCCGGCGTCCGTTGTCTTCCAAACGCCACCGCCAACGGTGCCCATATAGAAAGTGAAAGGCTGCGACGGGACACCGGTGACAGTCGTCACTCGTCCGCCACGCCACGGGCCGACCTCGCGATAATGTAGCCCCGACCACTGCGCCTTGTCGTAAAGGGCAGGCGCCGCTGAAAGTGGACTGACGAGAATGCTGCTTGCACCAAAAAAGGCGAGCCAGCGGGTGAGCTCCATGCCGTTCCTTCTTTCACGCTAGTTAAGTGGTGAGGAAATCAAGTCGTGACGCCGATCGGGTCAGTGCGTCTTTCTTCGGCCGCTCGGCTCGTCTGTCAAGAAGCACGAGCGATCGCTCCCTCGGGCGCAGTCGGGACGAGCGCGTTGCGGCGGCACGCGCCTGCCGTGTCGGCAAACGATGATGATTGCTGGTGGGATGCCTTGCTGCGAATTGGCCGGACTTGAAGCCCACGCTAACAAATACTCGATGGCCAAGCTTTACTTTTACTATGCGGCAATGAACGCCGGCAAATCGACGACCCTGCTGCAGGCGGATTTCAACTACCGCGAACGCGGCATGCAAACGATGCTGTGGACCGCCGCGCACGATGATCGTGCAGGGATTGGAACTATAGGCTCACGCATTGCCCTGTCGGCGCCAGCGCATAGATACGACGAGTCGATCGATCTGTTCCAGGCGATCGTCGACGAGCTCAAGAAGCGAGAACTCGATTGCATTCTCGTCGACGAGGCACAATTCCTGACCCAGGCCCATGTTCTTCAGCTGTGCGAAGTTGCTGACCGTCTCGCAATCCCGGTCCTCTGTTACGGGCTAAGAACTGACTTCCAGGGAAAACTCTTTCCCGGATCAGCCGCGTTGCTCGCGCTTTCGGACTCGCTCATTGAACTCAAGGCGGTGTGCGATTGCGGCCGAAAGGCGACGATGAACCTTAGGGTCGATGCTGATGGAAATGCCATCGCGTCGGGCGAGCAGACCGAGATCGGCGGCAATGATCGTTACATCGCGCTTTGCCGCAAGCACTTTTTTGAGCGCCTGCGCGAAAGTCACGAGCGGCAGCTGACCCTTGGACTTGCACGCAAATAGATGCTTCACGGCTGGATCATCCTCGATAAGCCGGTGGGGCTTGGATCAACCCAGGCCGTCGGCGCCGTAAAACGGATCCTGCGCGAATCAGGCGAGCCTCGAACGAAGGTCGGGCACGGTGGAACGCTCGATCCTTTGGCCAGCGGCGTCCTTCCAATTGCGCTTGGCGAAGCAACCAAATTGTGCGGCCGAATGCTGGACGCGACCAAGCATTATGAGTTCAAGATTCGCTTCGGCTCGGAGACGGATACACTCGATGCCGAAGGCGCGGTCATCGCAACGAGCGACGTTCGACCGTGCCGCTGGGAAATGGAGGCGGTCCTTCCGTCATTCAGCGGAGAAATCGAGCAGGTGCCGCCCGCTTATTCCGCGCTCAAGATCGACGGAAGGGCGGCCTATGCGCGGGCAAGAGCTGGCGAAGTCGTCGCTATGAAGCCGCGGCGAGTGACCGTGCACGACCTTCAACTGATGGATGAGGATGAGCCGGAGACGATGCGCATTTCAGCGCTGGTCTCCAAGGGGACGTACATCCGGTCGCTTGCCCGCGATCTTGCTCATGCGCTTGGAAGTGTGGGCCATGTCTCCTATCTAAGACGCACGCGCGCTGGGCCATTCAGTCTCGATCGAGCCATTTCGCTGGACTTTCTGGAGGAAGCCGCTAAGGCGCGCGCACTGGCGAGGACGGTACTGCCGCTTGACGCGGCGCTGGACGACATCCCGGCCCTCCCCGTCACCCCCGATCAGGCTCGTCTGCTCCGTCATGGGCAGATGCTGTCGGGGTTCCCCGCACCGCCGGGGCTTGGATTGGCGAGCCTGGAGGGAACTCCGGTCGCGCTGGTCGAGGCAACGGCCGACGGCCTCAAGGTTGTCCGGGGGTTCAACCTTTAGACGAATAGGAGTGACACGATGTCGATTACAACGGAGCGCAAGCAGGCGCTCATCAAGGAGCATGCGCAAGGCAAGGGCGACACCGGTTCGCCGGAAGTACAGGTCGCAATTCTGACCGAGCGCATCAACAACCTGACGACGCACTTCAAGACCCACGCCAAGGACAATCATTCGCGTCGCGGTCTTCTGATGCTGGTTAACAAGCGTCGGTCGCTTCTCGACTACCTCCGTCGCGAGGACGAGCAGCGCTACACCGACCTTATCGGCAAGCTCGGCCTCAGGAAGTAAGGCTTTGGAAGCGGCCCATGTGGGCCGCTTCGCATATGTTCGGTCCCTGCAATTCGGCGGGGCGTTCATGGGGCACGAAAGAACGCCCCGAACCGAGCGAGCCGGGAAGCTCGCAGATGTCCCCGTCGCAATAGGGCGCCGGGTGAAGGGACGATAAATGTTCGATACCAAAACTGTAGAAATCGAGTGGGGCGGGAAGACGCTGAAGCTCGAGACGGGCCGCATTGCCCGTCAAGCCGACGGCGCCGTTCTTGCGACGCTCGGCGAGACCGTCGTTCTATGCGCCGTCACGGCCGCGAAATCGGTCAAGCCTGGCCAGGACTTTTTCCCGCTGACGGTCCACTACCAGGAGAAATTCTCGGCCGCCGGTCGGATCCCGGGCGGCTTCTTCAAGCGCGAGCGCGGAGCGACCGAAAAGGAGACACTCACAAGCCGGCTCATCGACCGGCCGATCCGTCCGTTGTTCCCCGACGGCTTTTACAATGAAGTCCTCGTGATCGCCCAGGTCATGAGCTACGACGGGGAGAACGAGCCCGACATCGTCGCGATGATTGCCGCCTCGGCTGCGCTCACCCTGTCGGGCGTTCCCTTCATGGGACCGGTCGGAGCCGCTCGCGTCGGCTTCAGCAACGAGGGCGAATATATCCTGAACCCAACGCAGGCGCAGGTGAGCGAAGGGCGTCTTGACCTGGTTGTCGCCGGCACCCGCGAAGCCGTGATGATGGTCGAATCGGAAGCCAAGGAGCTTTCCGAGGACGAGATGCTGGGCGCGGTCATGTTCGCGCATCGCTCGATGCAGCCAGTGATCGACGCGATCATCAAGCTTGCCGAGCAGGCGGCGAAAGAGCCGTGGGAGCTTGCGCCGCAGGGCGACAAGGCAGCAATCAAGAAGCAGCTCAAGGATCTCATCGGTGCGGACATCGATGCTGCCTACCGGCTGACCAGCAAGTCCGACCGAAGCGCGGCGCTGAACTCGGCACGGGAAAAAGCGGCTGAAGCATTTGCCGAGGCTGATCCCCAGGACCAGCTCGTTGCAATGAAGCTCGTCAAGAGCATCGAGGCGGACGTCGTTCGAGGTGCAATTCTGAAGGAAGGACGCCGGATCGACGGTCGCGACACCAAGACGGTTCGACCGATCAGCATCAGCGTCGGCTTCCTTCCGCGCACGCACGGTTCCGCGCTATTCACGCGCGGTGAAACCCAGGCGATCGTGACGACCACGCTCGGCACCAAGGAAGCCGAGCAGATGATCGATGGGCTCGAGGGCCTCTCCTATCAGCGCTTCATGCTTCACTATAACTTCCCGCCTTATTCGGTCGGGGAAGTCGGCCGGTTCGGTGCTCCGGGCCGCCGCGAGGTTGGCCATGGCAAGCTTGCGTGGCGTGCGCTTCATCCGATGCTGCCAAGCATCGAGGAATTTCCCTACACGATCCGCGTCCTTTCGGACATCACCGAGTCCAACGGCTCGTCTTCGATGGCGACCGTTTGCGGCGGCAGCCTTGCCTTGATGGACGCCGGCGTTCCATTGAAGCGCCCGGTTGCGGGCATTGCCATGGGTCTCATTCTGGAAGGCAAGGATTTCGCCGTAATCAGTGACATACTCGGCGACGAGGATCATCTCGGCGACATGGATTTCAAGGTCGCCGGCACGTCTGACGGAGTGACCTCGCTCCAGATGGACATCAAGGTTGCGGGCATCACCGAGGAGATCATGAAGACCGCTCTCGCGCAAGCGAAGGACGGCCGCGCGCACATCCTCGGCGAGATGGCCAAGGCTCTCGGCGAAAGCCGCAACGAGCTTAGCGCCCATGCTCCGCGCATTGAGACGATGAGCATTCCCAAGGACAAGATCCGCGAAGTCATCGGAACGGGCGGCAAGGTTATCCGGGAGATCGTCGCGGAGACCGGCGCAAAGGTCGACATCGATGATGACGGCACGATCAAGATCGCGTCCAGCGACCTTTCGCAGATCGAAGCGGCACGCAACTGGATCCGGGGCATCGTTGCCGAGCCAGAAGTCGGCCACATCTACACCGGCAAGGTCGCGAGCATCGTCGATTTTGGCGCGTTCGTGACCTTCATGCCTGGCAAGGACGGCCTTGTGCACGTGTCCGAGCTAAAGAACGAGCGGGTCGAGAACGTCCGGGACGTTCTCCAGGAGGGCCAGGAGGTCAAGGTCAAGCTCCTGGAGATCGACCCACGTGGCAAGGTTCGCCTGTCGATGCGACTGGTTGACCAGGAGACGGGCGAGGAACTTCCGGACACGCGTCCACCACGCGAACCGCGCGAGCCGCGCGAGGGCGGCGATCGTGGTCCTCGCGGCGACCGTTCGGACCGACATCGTGGTGGGCGCGATCGCGACCGCGGCGATCGAGGTCCGCGGCGCGACCGTGGTGACCGCGGTCCACGGGGCGAGCGTGGGGACCGCGGCGAGCGCGGCCCGCGCCGTGAGCGCGACGGAAGCGAAGGACGCGGTGACAATAGTCCCGAGCCGGAATTCGCTCCAGCCTTCCTGACCGGCGACAGTGAAGACTGAACCCGAGCAATTGAGACCAAAATGAAAGGCCTCGCGAGCAATCGCGGGGCCTTTTCTTTTGCAAGCCCTGAGTTGCGATCTCGGCAAGGAGCCGAGGCATCGCGCGTCACGCCATTTCGTTACGCAGGTGAATGCAATTTTGTTTGGCGAGTGCTATTTAGAAGGAGAGGCTCGCTGTCATGCCCAAGAGGACGCGGGCCTCACGGCCCGGCACCTTCCCTTCCGGGAAGCCGGGCCGCTTTTCAAATCACTTGGACCCATCAAGAGAAAGCTTTTTCAAAAGTGTTTGAAACTATCCTAAGTTGTTGTTAGGTCTCCATTATCTTCTAGATGAAGAGCGCTGTTCCGGGGCACGGGGGCAAGTGAATGGGCGGTGATCTGGGCTATTATGAGCGTCGGATGGAGCAGGAGTTGCGAGCAGCTGCGGCGACGGAGTGCAAGAATTCACGGCGCGTCCACGAAGAGATGGCTGAGCTTTACGCAAAGATGGTTCAAGTGTTGAGTTCGGCAGCGAACGATCGCGAGTAAGTTCGTGTAAATGTCTCGAGATTCGCTCGAGAATCTCTTCATCTGCGGGCACAAAGACCCAAGCTAAACGTTAACCCACATTACGTTTTCGTTGAGCTATCGGGCCGGTCGATGAACGAGGATGTTATTCGGGGAATACGCGCACGCGTTGAGCAGTGCCGAAGGCTTGCCGCCATGATCAATCACCCAGAGGCGCGCCAGACATTGCTTCAAATGGCAAGCGATGGCGAAGCGGACCTCAAGAGGCTCGAAGCGGAGCAGCAGACCGGGAACGAATGAGCTCTGGGGGCCTCGAGCGGCTGAGCTACTTGCCCCGGTCGAGAAGCACGATGGGACCGAAGTCGACCGTCTGCTTGGCGGTAGCAAGCTGGATCGTGACCTTTAGCGCGCCCGGCGCGTAATTTGCATCGGAGATCCCCGTCACTTGGAAGTCCTTCCAGTCAGGACCGATTGCGCCGCTGCCGGAAATCACGGTCGTGTAGGGTGCGGTGGCGAGTTGGACCGCATTATATGGAAGCACTGCTGTCGTTGCTCCATTCTCGCCCTTCTGCAGTCTCGCCGAGAAGATAAGGACCAGTCGGTCACCCTTGCTAATCGCCTTCTTGACCGTGCCGCCGACCGTCGAATCCCAGGGATTGCTTCCCTTGCGAGGCACATCAATCCTAAGTGCCTTGCCGCCTTGAGCCTTTGGATCATTGACAAGGGTCGCCTTGGCCCCGCTCACGTCCGGCGCGCTCGGATCGTTGACGATCTGCTTGGCGAGGTCGTTCGGGTCCTGCGCCGCGGCGGGCGCGAACGGAGCAGTCGCTGCAAGTGCCGCCGCAAATAGCCTTGAACTCACCATCTCTCATCCCCCTCAAGTTGGCCAAGCCATGAGAACACAGGATGGTAGCGCTATCAAGAGAGACGCCAACTGATGGTTGGCTCAAGCTTCAAGCACCGAATCCCGAGCCACGTCTGTTGCTGGTGAGGACCAGCTCGATGGTTAACATTACAAAGCGTTCAAGACATCGAAGGCCGATGCGCCCCTCACTTGTGCTCGAAAAGCCAAATCGCGATTGAGCCAGATTGATGAAGCACGTTTTCGCAATCCTCTCGCTTATCGCGCTTGCCTGCTGTTCGCGTCCTGTCATGCGGTCGAACGACATCGTCTTTGTTTCGAACGAAGCGGGGCACGTGACCGTGCTCGACGGTGCGAGCGGAAAAATCGAGGGACAGCTCGCGACTGGACCGCGCCCTCGAGGCATGGCCTTCTCGCCCGACAAGCGAATCTTCTATGTTGCCGCGTCGAACGCGAACCGCATCGAAGCTTGGGACGTGCATAGCCGCAAGCTCCTGCGTCTCTATGGCGCGGGCACCGATCCCGAGCGCTTCGCCATTAGCCCCGATGGAGGCACCGCCTATATCGCCAATGAAGACCATAGTGCCGTTTCGTTTCTTGATCTCAAGACAGGGAAGATCTTTCGGGAGGTAAAGGTTGGGCCCGAGCCTGAAGGCGTCGGCGTAAGCCCGGACGGGAAGCTCGTTGTCGCAACATCCGAAACCGCTAACCTCGCTCACTTCATTGACGCATCAACCGGAAAGCTCATCGACAGCGTTCCAGTGGGGAGCAGACCGCGTTTCGTGCTCTTCCTTCACGGCGGTCGGACGGTCTGGGTGTCATCCGAACAGCGTGGAACAATCAGCGTGTTCGATGCCGCGACCCGGCAGATCACCAACACGATCGATTTGACCGAGACCTTCGACATCGAGCAGCCGGTGCAGGCGATTGAAATGCGTGTGACGAAGGACGAGA
>DASRBJ010000017.1:0-8318 GCA_035653695.1 Sphingomicrobium sp. | reverse complement strand
AGTTTTGCGATACCGTTCTAAAGCGCATGAACATCGAGGTGCGCTATTACGCCCCTCTCCTCGACGATGGCATTCGCGCGCTCATCGGAACGAACACGCGCGCAATCCTGCTTGAGAGTCCGGGTTCACTGACGATGGAAGTGCAAGACGTGCCAGGCATTTGCCGGATCGCGCGAGAACGTGGACTAGTCACCTTGCTCGACAATACCTGGGCTACCCCGCTGTTTTTTCCAGCAATCGCTTCGGGAGTGGACATCGCGATCCTTGCCGGGACAAAATATGTCGGAGGCCACGCCGATGTAATGCTCGGTTCAGTCACTACGACAAGCCGTTATTTCGAGCAGATACAGACTTTTACGTGGGATCTTGGATACGCAGTGTCGCCCGACGACGCGTGGCTTGGGTCGCGTGGACTACGAACCATGTCGCTCCGCCTGCGGCAGCACGAAGAAGGCGCGATCATGATCGCCCAGTGGCTCCGAACAAGACCCGAGATCGGGTTGATCCTTCATCCCGCGCTGCCCGAATGTCCGGGGCATTATCATTGGACGAGGGATTTCAAAGGATCGTCCGGGCTCTTCGCCTTTGAGCTCAAGGGAGGCAAGGATCATAGAACCAGGTTTATCAATGCGCTGAAGCTTTTCGGAATCGGCTATAGCTGGGGCGGCTATGAGAGCCTTGTCCTCCCCGTTGACCCTTATCGAACGGTATCACAGCCGCCTGCTGCGAACCTCGTTCGCTTACATATTGGTCTTGAGGATGCAGAGGATCTTATCGCCGACTTGGCTCAAGCGCTCGATCAGGCCGGTCGTTCGCCGTAGACGTTCCCAGCACGACTATATCGGCAAACCAGATATTCCTCGCTCTTGCCAATGGCCGTCGCGCATCCAACCTTCCTGCTGCTGCGCCAGATAAGCTGGGTGTAATGGCCGACGTCATCGATCTCGCCTGACAGGCTGTTGTTGGGGAAGATCCCAGGTCGATAGTTTTTCTTCTCGGAACTCCAAAGTCCCACCATCGCCTCGGGCGAATAGGCGTGGGGCGTTCCAGCCCAGAGGTTTTCGCCTTCGAGGTCGCTAGCGACTTCGTCCGGCGAATGCTCGAACCGCCCCGTTGCAGCGAGCGTGTTCGCCCAGGCTCGCGCTTCAGCTTCGAGCTCATCGCTCCACGCGAGAGGCGGAACGCCAGCGGCCGAACGCTCGACGTTGTGCGCGGCAAGAAGACGCTGGTTGAAATCGGCACGCGCTGCGCTCGCCCCTGTCAGCAGCGGACTGCTGAACAGCAAGGCAACCGACATGAATGTGCGAATTGAGAACTGCAAGGGCGCGCCTCTTCCGAGTGCGTCCGTACCGAAAACAGGGTTCCTAGCCGGTAAGGGAAGATGGTTAGCGGACTGTTCACCAAAACGCCCATTGACCGGAACGAACCCTCAGGGCTTGAACCTCAAGGAATGGCGTCGCGGGCGGGGCAACGCAGCTCGCCTTGGCGGCGTCGGCGCGAAATTGTCACCCATGTAGTCGGAACGGACCCGTCAGGGATGGTAGCGGAGGAGGGACTTGAACCCCCGACACGCGGATTATGATTCCGCTGCTCTAACCAGCTGAGCTACTCCGCCCCGTCTTCGGTAAAGACGCTCGTCGTGAGCGCCAGAGGCGCGGCATATAGGTGTGTCATTTGAGGCGGTCAACGCGAGGAACCGCTTACGGCTGCTCTCGTTGAACGCGGCAACAGGAAGAGAGCTTGATGGACCCCTTGACCCCCCTCGATACCCTCTGCCGAATTATCCTGAGGGCACGTGAATATGAAGCGCAGACCGCCAGCGACTATGACGGCGGTGAAGACCCGGACAATGTCGATGACGAGCAGGAAGGCACCTTGTCGGTGCTCGAGGACGACATAAACGACAGCGTCGAGGAAGAACTTCAGGCCGCGTTCGAAGATCTCGGCGAGGACCAACTCGCCGAAGTGATCGCCTTCACCTGGGTCGGCCAAGGGACTTACGAGGCTGCCGATTGGGATGAAGCCATGGCGGAAGCGCAAGACCTGGTGAATGATGGCACCGACGCCGCGATCCAGGAACTGATGGAGCAGCCAATGCTTGCCTCGGTGCTGGATGCAGGACTCGCCGCGTTTGATCTTAGCTGCGAAGGTATCGGCGAAGTTTCCTAGTGGCCGCGGAATGCGTAGGTCGCGACCTTTTCCCATTCTTCGCCGAGATAGCGATGAAGCCCTAGGCCGCTGACGGCGAGTGGAACCGGACGAAAGTTGCGCCTGAGCTCGGAAGCAAGCGCTCTTGCAACCTTCGGCGCCACTTTGTTCTGAATGGTGACGTGAGGACGCCAACCGGAAGAATCCTGCGCGCTCAGAATCCCGTGAAAAGTATCGGCCAACCGGGCACGAAGATCGTCAAGATCGTTTGAGGCGACACGAAACGCGACTCCCCCTCCGAGGTCCATGATACCTTCTATCGCGGCCGCAGGGCGCGGCTCCAGAGCGGCACGCGAAAGGGTGCGGCGTGCTTCCCCTTCCGCGCTTGGCGGCAAAGCATGGAACATCGTAAGATGCGCAGGAAGATGGTTGCGGGCGGCCGGATAATGCGCTCGGCGGAGCCGATCGAGCCAAGCAAGATCGGGCGGTGCAATTTCTGCCGTGATGATTAGCGCGCCGGCCACTCGTCCCGTGCAAGCTGTTCAAGCTCGCCGAATGCGCCCGAATCAAGATCCGTGACAAGGTGCTGATCAACGATCGTCGCGGAAGACCAAGCGAGTCGGCGGAGCGTTTCGCCCACCCCCCCAACGCCACCTTGCGACACGACAACATAGTGGACGCGCCCGGTCGAACATCCAGCCATGGCGTCAATGCATCTGCCGAGCTCACTTTCGCGGTTCCGAACCGGTGCCCGCGTCAGTAGGGAAATCGGAAAGAGCGTTTCACCGGGCAGTTTCTCGCTCGCTTCCGAGGCGGCGCGCGCTCCTTCTTCCACCTTGGCCTCTCGTCCAAGCCATCGCCAGATGCCGAACACGTCAAGGATTGTAAGAACGACGTTTGTCCACGTCAGCGCAGGCTGGCCCGTGCTTGCACCGACGTTAATCCAGCAAAGGGCTCCAATCGTGAAAACGACAAAACCGTAGCCGGTAATTCGTGCACCGAGATTTGCGGCGGTCATCGACGCCGCAATGATGGTTGCGACAGTTGCGACCCATGAAATCGTATCAGCCATCACGTCGCAATGCACGGACGCAGCGGATTGTTCAGATTTCAACCTGGCTTCCAAGCTCCACCACCCGGTTCGTTGGAAGCTTGAAAAATTCCATGGCGCTTTCCGCGTTTCGTAGCATCCAGGCGAAGAGCTTCTCACGCCAGATCGCCATTCCCGGGCGCGACGAGGCAAGCAGGGTCTGGCGTGCGAGGAAGAAGCTCGTGTCCATCATTCGGCACTGCGAACCGATATCCTTGAGCTGCGCGAGGGCAGCTGGGACATCGATCTCTTCCATAAAGCCGTAACGAAGAACGACGCGATAGAAGCCCGAGCCGTAATCTTTTGTTTCGAGGCGTTTTTCTGCTCGGACATAAGGCACGTCCTCAATGCGGACGGTCAACAATATGACCCGCTCGTGGAGCACCTTGTTGTGCTTGAGGTTATGAAGGAGCGCGTGCGGCACACCGCTCGACGAGCTCGTCATGAACACGGCAGTGCCCGGCACACGCGCAGCACTCGGCGCCGCCGACTTGATGAAGATCTCCATCGGCAGGCTCGCCTCGTTCATTCGACTGATCATGAGCTGCCGCCCCTTTGCCCACGTAGTCAGCAGCGTGAAGGCGATCCCGCCAACGAGAAGCGGGAACCAGCCGCCGGCCGGGATCTTGAGAAGGTTGGCGGAGAGGTAGGAAAAATCGACCAGGAAGAAGAGAGCCAACAGCCCGGCCACCGCGAACCGATTCCAGTTCCACATTTGGCGCAGAACGACCGAGATTAGAACGCTGTCGATCAGCATCGCTCCGACGACCGCTATTCCGTAGGCTCCAGTCAGGTTCGACGAGCTGCGGAATGACACGACCAGCAACAAGACCATGATCATCAGCGCCCAGTTCACAATCGGGATATAGATCTGCCCAGCGGCGCTCTCGCTGGTGTGCGTGATCCTGAGGCGCGGAACGAAGCCCAACTGGATCGCTTGCTGCGTTACCGAGAAGGCTCCTGAAATCACCGCCTGGCTGGCGATGATCGACGCTGCGGTCGCAAGTAGTACCAACGGCAGGCGCAAGGTATCGGGAGCAAGATAGAAAAAGGGATCCTTGATCTTGGCAGCAGCCGTCGCCCTGTTGGCCGCGAGGATCATCGCCCCCTGGCCAAGATAGTTGAGAAGAAGCGCTGGCAAAACGAAATAAAGCCACGATACGCGGATTGGCTTACGGCCGAAGTGACCCATGTCGGCATAGAGTGCCTCGGCACCGGTAACCGCGAGGACTACGGAGCCAAGCGCAACGAAGGCCCGCGTGAAGTCCGACGTGAAGAAGTACACCGCGTTCGCTGGATTGATCATGGCCACAAGCACGTATGGCTGATCGAGAATGTGCGCGATTCCGAGGACGGCAAGTGCAAGAAAATAAATAATCATCACGGGGCCGAACATCAGTCCGACGCGCGCCGTGCCGCGCGCTTGGATGGCAAAGAGGCCGATTAGGATGGCAAGTGCGATGGGTATGACGAACGGCGCGAGCCCGGCGTTCACTGTCTCCAATCCTTCGACGGCGCCAAGCACGGTGACCGCCGGAGTGATCATCGAGTCCCCATAAAAAAGCGCCGTCGCGAATACGCCGAGCATGACGACTCCGCTTGTCCACTTCTTCTTTCCGCTAAGCGTGCGGTTGATGAGGGCAAGCAATGCGAGGCTTCCCCCCTCACCCTTGTTGTCGGCGCGCATGATGATCGTGACATATTTGAGCGTTACGATGATCATCATTGACCAGAAGATGAGGCTAAGCACACCGAAGATGTGGACCTGGTCAACGCGAAGGACGTGGTGGCCGGCGAACGTCTCCCGGAAAGCGTAAATGGGCGACGTTCCGATGTCGCCGTACACGATGCCGATCGCGCCGACGACGAGCTTGTACAATGGTCCATGCGCATGACCATGCGCATTGTCTTGCGGCGCTTCGGCTTCGGCGCCACCTGTCGCGGTAATGTTCATGTTGTGAAGTTCTGACTCGACAGACCGCGAACTCGCATCCCCTGTGCCGTAAGCCTGATCGTCGGTCACGGGCGCGCTCCCCTAGCACTGCCGTTGCGACCCCGCAATCGGACAGGACAGCGGCGAAAAGCCCGTCTATAGGCCCGCGCTACAATCATGAACGGAGCGAACGTTTAAATGCGCATTGGGGTGCCAAAAGAGATCAAGGTTCACGAATATCGTGTGGGCCTGACGCCTGCTTCGGTTGCCGAACTCGCCGCCCATGGGCACGAGATTTACGTTGAGGCCAAGGCCGGAAACGGAATCGATTGCCCCGACACGGCCTACGAGAAGGCCGGGGCAAAGATCCTCCCCGATGCGAAATCCGTGTTCGATGTTGCCGACATGATCGTGAAGGTTAAGGAACCGCAGCCGCAAGAGATCGCGCTTCTGAAGCCTCACCAGATTCTCTTCACCTATCTCCACCTTGCCGCTGACAAGCCGCAGGCCGAAGGCCTGATGAAGTCTGGTGCGACCTGCATCGCGTATGAGACTGTCACGGGACGCAACGGCTCGCTGCCATTGTTGAAGCCGATGAGCGAGGTCGCGGGCCGGATGTCGATCCAGGTCGGCGCGCATTATCTTGAAAAGGAGCAGGGTGGACGCGGCGTACTGCTCGGCGGTGTGCCCGGTGTCGCGCCGGCAAAGGTCGCAATCCTCGGCGGCGGCGTCGCCGGGGTCAACGCCGCACAGATGGCAACCGGAATGCGCGCGGACGTCACTATCTATGACATCAACAACGACAGGCTCGCGGAACTGGACATGTTCTTCTCGAGCCAGATCAAGACTGCCTATGCATCGCGTTCGGCGATCGCAAATGCCGTGCGCGAAGCGGAGCTCGTCATCGGAGCAGTGTTGGTTCCGGGCGCAGCCGCACCTAAGCTTGTAACGCGCGAAATGCTGAAGACGATGAAGCGAGGCTCGGTGTTGGTCGACATTGCGATCGATCAAGGTGGCTGCTTTGAAACCTCGCACGCAACGACGCACGCTGACCCCGTCTATGAGGTAGACGGGATCATCCATTATTGCGTTGCAAACATGCCCGGAGCTGTTGCTCGCACGAGCGCGTTCGCGCTCAACAATGCAACCCTGCCGTTCGCTCTCAAGATTGCCAATCTCGGCGCCGAACAAGCGATGCGCGAGGACCCCAATCTCGCGAATGGGCTGAATGTGTCGGGTGGCAAGATCCGCCACCAGGCGGTCGCCGAGGCACTCGATCTCCAATACGAAGCAGCCTAGGGGAACGAAGCAAGAACGAAGACGTTGGTGTGACCGATAGTTCTGATCAACAAGGCACACCAATGTCGAGCGAAGTTTCGGAAGATCCCAAACAGAATCCAACCGGCAATGCCGTGAAGAATCCCGATAGCTGGGTCACCGGCGATGAACCGATGACAGGAGCGCAAGCCTCCTACCTGCAGACCCTAAGCGAAGAAGCTCATGAGGAGTTCGACCCGGATCTCACCAAGGCCGATGCTTCCAAGAAAATCGACGAGCTCCAGCAAAGGACCGGTCGCGGCGAGTAGTGCGGGACTGCTGCCGTTCAGCGACCAACCAAGCTCATGAGTATATCCCCGCAAACGCCGTTCAGTGGCGCTGCTGCGAGTGGTCGGGCTTTGCCGGAACGGCTGTCGCTGAACCACCAAGCGCTTCGACCCCATGTTCGACGAGCGGTCGCCAGGACGCATCGCGCGGTGCGGTCTTGAGGATCTGGCTCCAGAGGGCAAGAGCGCCGTCTCGATCGCCGGAGCGAGCCAGGGCGAGGCCGTAAAAGAAGGCAGCCCCCGGGTGACCCGGCGCGGCTTCCTCGGCGCGCTTGTACGCGAGCTCCGCCGGCGGCGTTAAGCCGCGTGCATGATCGACCAGGGCATTGCCAAGGCCAATCCAGAGCTGGGGGTCCCCCGGGTACCGCCGAACGGCATTTTCCAGAATGCCGACCGCGTCTTCGCTCTTGCCGTCGCGTTCCAGCGCTTCGGACATCCGAAGCCAGCTCTCCGCCGGCGTGAAATAGCCGTAGAAGGCGTGCCGAGCGTCGGTAAGCGGAAAGACGTCATGTCCCTCGCCGCTTACCGCCCGAGCAGCGGGAAGATCCGGGCTACCCTGCAAGGCGTACCCCGATGCACCGATGAGCAAGGCTGCAGCACTCGCGGTCAGCAACCCACCCCGGACGCCAAGCAGCCGGAGGAGCCCGAGGCTCAATGCGATAAGAAGCAAGAGCGAACCCCAGCCCATCTAGTCCCTCTTCATCCGGATTCGATTTCGGAGCAGCCAGGCGCCGGCTAGGAGCAAGAGAAGTGGAGCGATCCAAAGCGGCCAGGCCGCTGGTTCATCCGTCGGCCGATAGCTGATCCACGTTCCGTATCGCTGGATTAGCCACGATCGAATAGCGCTTGGTCTTTCGCCTGCCGCAATCCGCCGTCGCACGAGGTCGCGCATGTCGCCGGCAAGTTCCGCGTCGGAATCGGCAATCGACTGGCCCTGGCAGACGAGGCAGCGCAGCTCGCTCATGAGCGCCTCTGCCGCCGCCTCCTGTTGCGGATCCGGCAATTGGCGGTTGGCCCAGTAGGCAGGCGGCAGGTTGCTGTCCGCCAGCAACGGCGCGGCGAGCAGCACGAGCAAGAAGGCGATGATCGTTCTCACTGCAGCTGCGCCATTTGCCTTGTGATTTCGGGAATGTTCGCGCTGCTCAGCGGTCCGATATATTGGCGCCGGATCACACCCTTGCCGTCGACAATGAAAGTTTCGGGGACACCCGAAGAACCAAGGTCCATCTGGACATTGCTGCGAGCGTCGCTTCCAATCGCTTCATAAGGATCGCCATATTCAGCAAGGAACGCCGTGATCGCGTCCGGTGTGTCGCGGACGGCAATGGCATCAATCTTGATACCCCGGGCTTTCAGTTGGTTGAGCACAGGTGCCTCGCTCGCGCACGGCACGCACCAGCTGGCGAAGATATTGACCATTCGGGGGTGGCCAGTGGCGAGATCAGGGGATTTGAGACCGGGCTTCGTCGGAAGCGCCGCCGGAAGATCGAACGGCGGGACGTGCCGCTCGACCATTTGCGATGGGACTGCCGGGCTTGGCGGC
>DASRBJ010000016.1:0-2606 GCA_035653695.1 Sphingomicrobium sp. | reverse complement strand
TGGTCGGCGCAAGGAAGGCGGTGAAGCAATCGCGCTCGTTTCCGTCGACGATCCGATCTCCGGCGATGTCGCGCACCAGCTTCGTGATCTTCCTGGCGTGCGCGAAGTCGTTCCGCTGAGTTTCTGACGATGACGCCGCGCGAGGCACTCGGAAAGGCGTTTGAAAGGAACGCGGCGAAGCGCTCGCTCAGCGTCGCGGTGCTTGTTGGCACGCTGCTTAATGCAATCAACCAGGGACCGGAGATGATCTCCGGTCACTGGCCAATCGTCTGGAAGCTAGTCCTGACCTATTTCGTGCCCTTCGCCGTGGCGAGCTACGCAAGTTACGCTGCGTATCGAAGCACTTCGCCGAACGAAGCGTAGAGCTTATTGGGCGTTGTTCGTGGCCGCGCCGTTGCGAACCTCGTTTGCCTTTTCCTTGCCTTCGTTCTTGATCTCGGACGCTTCATTCTTGCCCGCGGCCTTGACTTCGGATGCGGCATTCTCGCCGTTGGCCTGGATCTGGTCTGCGGCGTTTGACGTCGTCGCTTCGACATTTTCCGCGGCATTGCTGTAATTTGCCTCGATGTTCTGCGCAGCCTGCTCGTTCGGGCTCTTCTTGCAAGCACCAAGTGCACCGATCGCGAGCGCGATTGCAACTACAGTCATCGTCTTCATGGCAGCTTTCCCCTGTCCTAATCTGTTGCCTGCGCGCCGCTAAGCACGCCGCGCGACATTACGCTTAGCAGCCGTTTTCTGTTCCGTCATTGCAACGATCACCGGGCCGGGTGGACGCACAGCGCCTCGCATCCTAGGAGCGCCCAAGCATCGCAGATTCAGGGAACGCAAGTGGGAAACGTGACGGTCATCGGCGCTCAATGGGGCGACGAAGGCAAGGGAAAGATTGTCGACTGGCTCGCGAGCCGTGCCGACATGGTCGTTCGTTTCCAGGGCGGCCACAACGCCGGTCACACCTTGGTCGTCGGCAACCAGACTTACAAGCTGTCGCTTTTGCCCTCAGGGATCGTGCGCGGGACTCCCTCGATCATCGGCAATGGCGTGGTCCTTGATCCATGGGCATTGAAGGCCGAAGTCGAGCGAATTCGCGGTCTTGGTGTCGAGGTAAGCCCCGATATCCTGATGATCGCCGAGACCTGCCCGCTGATCCTCCCCATCCACCGCGACCTCGACGCGCTTCGCGAAGATGCGTCTGGCCTCGGAAAGATTGGAACAACGCGCCGCGGCATCGGTCCCGCGTACGAGGACAAGGTCGGTCGCCGAGCAATCCGGGTTTGCGATCTTGCTCACCTTGACGAGCTTGGACCGCAACTCGACCGCCTCTGCGCTCACCACGACGCGCTTCGCGCAGGCTTTGGTGAGCCACCCATTGATCGCGAGCGGCTCAAGAGAGATCTTGCCGAGATCGCCGATTTCGTTCTTGAATTTGCAAAGCCAGTCTGGCGTGATCTCGACGAGGGTCGCCTGCGCGGCAGGCGGATCCTGTTCGAAGGCGCGCAGGGCGTCCTGCTCGACGTGGACCATGGCACCTATCCGTTTGTGACCTCGTCAAACACGGTTGCCGGAACGACCGGTTCAGGGAGCGGAATGGGCCCTTCGGCTGCTGGTTTCGTACTCGGAATAGCCAAAGCGTACACGACCCGCGTCGGATCGGGTCCATTCCCGACTGAACAGGACAATGACGTGGGACAGAAGCTCGGCGAACGCGGCCACGAATTCGGGACCGTGACCGGCAGAAAACGCCGCTGCGGCTGGTTCGACGCAGTGTTGGTGCGACAAGCTGTTGCGGTGAGCGGCATCACTGGTCTTGCGCTGACCAAGCTCGACGTTCTCGACGGATTCGAAACGGTGAGGATCTGCATCGGCTACCGGATCGACGGCCAGGAATTCGACTACCTGCCGCCGCATGCAGCGGACCAGGCGCGGGTCGAACCCGTCTACGAAGAGATTGAAGGTTGGCCCGGTTCGACGCGTGGCGCTCGCAGTTGGGCTGAGCTGCCGGCACGCGCCGTGAAATATGTCCGGCGGATCGAAGAACTCGTCCGCTGCCCAGTCGCACTGGTCAGCACCTCGCCCGAGCGCGACGATACTATTCTTGTCCGCGACCCCTTTGCCGGCTGAAGATCATCGCTCGATCCTGAACCCTTGGGCGGGGTCGGAGTCGACTGTTTCGATGAGCACTTCATCGACCAGCGCCCTCGGCGGCCCGCAATGAACGCGACGAACCAGCTCCTGCACTTTGCTGGGGTCGCCTTGGACGCAAGCCTCGACTGAACCATCGCTGCAGTTGCGTACCCAGCCGCTCACACCGAGTTCGCGAGCTTGATCCCTTGTCCACGCGCGGAAGTAGACACCTTGAACGAGTCCTCGCGCTCGAATTCGGCACGTATCCATCAGACAACCGATATATCGGGTGCGTCCTCAGCCTTCATCCCCACGACATTGTAGCCAGCGTCGACGTGGTGAATTTCTCCGGTCACGCCGGAGGCCAGATCGCTTAGAAGATAAAGCCCAGCCCCGCCAACATCGTCGATCGTGACGTTTCGTCGCAGCGGGCTGTTATATTCGTTCCACTTCATGATGTAGCGGAAGTCGCCGATACCGCTCGC
>DASRBJ010000015.1:0-2089 GCA_035653695.1 Sphingomicrobium sp. | reverse complement strand
CCGGCGATGCCGATGGAATGGTGGTCCAACGCGGCTTCCCGCGGCCGCCCGACTTCCACGAAGCGCGCCTCGTCAATGCGCCCGAAGAGCATTTCGTCGACGTCATCACGCATGGCTACGGGGTCATGTATAGCTACGCCGACCGGGTTCCAGCGCAGGATCGCTGGGCAATTGCTGCCTATATTCGAGCACTTCAGCGTACCCGCGCGCCGATTGGCTCGGCCAAACCGTTCCAGGGGCCTGAACGATGACTCGTGACCGTTCGCTCCTGCTTGCGTTCGTCGGGTTGCTTGGCTGTGCAGCAGGCTTGTTGATAGCGCCGCGTGACGCGCTGGTTGCCTGGCTTGTCGCGTGGCTTGCGTGGGGCTCGATCCCAATCGGTGCACTTGCCGTACTGATGCTCGTCGCGCTGATACCCGGAAGCTGGCGTCAACTTTACGTTCGTCCACTTACGATCGGGACCACCCTGATGCCGCTCGTAAGCCTTGCCGTCATTCCGCTCCTCGTCGGCATAGCCTTAATCTATCCCTGGTCGGACGGAACGAGCGCCGGAACGTTCAACGGCTTCAAGGGCGCGTGGCTCTCGACGACGTTCTTCATCGTGCGCACGATCATCTACCTTGTCGTCCTGACGCTGTTCGCCTGGGCAATGCTTAGCGCAAGAGCCGATGGCCGTGCGCCGATCGCTGCGGTTGGAGTCATCCTCTACGCACTCATCGGGTCGCTCATCGGCATCGATTTTGCGGAATCAACCGAGCCGCAATTCCATTCTTCCATCTATGGCCTGCTCGCACTCACAAACCAGTGGCTCGCCGGGATATCCTTCGCGATTCTTCTGGGCCTGTGGAGCAATGGCGGAAAAGCTCCGCGAGCGGCCTCGGGCGTCCTCATCACCGCGATCCTGACGTGGGGCTACATGCACGCGATGCAGTACATCGTCATTTGGGCCGGCGACATCCCGCGTGAAGCACATTGGTACCTCGAGCGCGGACGGAACGGCTGGGTTGCGCTAGCCTGGATTCTTTACGGATGTCAGGGCCTTTTCGCCTTTGGCGCACTGCTGTCGCCCACCGTTCGGACGAGCCGCCACGCGATGATGGCTCTTGCTGGCCTGACGCTGTTGATGCGGCTCGTCGAAAACGCCTGGTTCGTGCTTCCCGGTATCAATGGACTGACGTGGGCGGTCGCGCCGCTGATCCTTGCGGCGTCGATGGCAATGCTTGGCTGTGGCTGGCTTGGCGCGGTCGCGCTTCGGCCGCGAGTAAGCAATGACTGGGATGAGAGCGGGTGGGCACGACAGACGAGGAGTGCACCATGATTAACAGCAAACCCGAAACCGTGGTCGTCACTGGCGGCACGGCAGGCATCGGCCGCGCAACGGCGCGCGAGTTCGCTCGACACGGCTGTAATGTTGCCGTTCTCGCACGAGGCAAGGACGGTCTCGAAGCGACCAAGCGCGACATCGAGGAGCTTGGCGGCGTTGCGCTTGCGATTGAGACGGACGTCGCGGACTGGAACGCCGTAGAAGCCGCTGCCGATCGGGTTGAACGAGAACTTGGTCCCATCGACATATGGATCAACAATGCTTTCGCCGGCATCTTTTCGCGATTCATGGACATCACTCCGGATGAATATGCGCGGGTCACGGATGTCACCTATCTTGGCCAGGTGAACGGCACGCGCGCTGCGCTCAAGCGCATGCTGCCTCGGGACGAAGGCTCGATCGTGCTTGTCGGCTCTGCGCTTGCCTACCGCGGTATCCCGCTTCAGTCCGCCTACTGCGGCGCGAAACATGCGATCCAGGGTTTCATCGACTCAGTTCGCTGCGAACTTCTCCACGACAAGTCGAACGTGACAATCACGATGGTCCAGATGCCGGGTGTCAATACGCCGCAATTCGACTGGATCCGTGCAAAGCTACCCGGTCAGCCGCGCCCCGTCGGGAAAGTCTATCAGCCCGAGGTTGCGGCACGCGCGATCTATTTTGCGGCTCATGATGGTCGCAAGGAGATGCTTGTTGGGCTTCCTACGGTCGAAGCGGTGTGGGGCAACAAGATCGCTTCGAGCATGCTCGATGAATATCTCGCAG
>DASRBJ010000014.1:0-7790 GCA_035653695.1 Sphingomicrobium sp. | reverse complement strand
CGGATTCCAGTCGGGCTGCCCAAGTTTGCGAAGAGAATTGGGATGAAGCCCCGCCGCCCGGGCCAAGCCAGCACGGCTAACTTCGCCCGTTTCGATGATGGCATTCAACCGCTCAATCAGAGAAGCGCTCATCCACGCGGTGTATCACATTGGACTGTGATGAAAAGAAGGAACAAATCTGTTTCTAATGTGGGCTCGTGGCAAGCATTCGGGCTAGATAACGCGCCAACACGTCTACCTCCACATTCAGCTGTTGGCCGGCGCTGAGTTCGCCCAAAGTTGTCTGAGCCGCAGTATGTGGAATGATGTTGATCGTGACGTTGGTGCCGTCGCCGGCGTCGTGAACTTCGTTGACGGTCAGCGACACTCCATCGACCGTCAAAGACCCCTTCGGCGCGACCATTCGAGCGAGTTCTCTTGGTATTCGTAGGTCGACGCGCATCGACCCTCCTTCCGGGCAGACATTGAGCACCTCTCCGACGGCGTCGACGTGCCCGGTAACGAGATGACCGCCGAGTTCATCGCCAAGACGGAGAGCTCGCTCGAGATTGACTCGCGCCCCTGGGTGCCAATGCGCGGCAGCAGTTTTTGATCGGGTTTCGCCAGAGACTTCGACAGCGAACCACCGATTCGATTTGTCGACGACCGTAAGGCACACGCCAGAGCAGGAGATGGAGGCGCCGAGATCGATACTGTCGACCGGATAGTTCGTCGCGATCACCAGCCTCATGTCGTCGCGCTGCTCAGCGCTGATCACTTCTCCAACGTCGGTGACAATCCCCGTGAACATGGCCCCGCGACTTAGTCTGCCGCAACGCGCTCGTAAACTTCGAGACGGTCGACTCCGAGCTTCTGCTCATCAACCAGCGCCCAGCGATTATGCGCGTCGGCAATTGCGTCGAGTCCCACGTACCCGAAACTCGACTTGCCTTCGCCGACGATGATCGGAGCGCGATATATGAGGATCCGGTCTACGAGATTCTCGCTGAGAAAGGCAGTTGCTGTGGCCGCCCCCCCCTCAATCAGCAGATCATTGACGTCATGAAGCCCGAAAACATCTCGCGGGCTATGAAGGACCTCCCAGCCTTCAACCATTGAACCGCGCGTCAACAGAGCCTTCCGCGGAGAACGCTCCTCGAGTCCCGGAAGGCGCACGTCGAGGCGGGGTCGATCGGCGATGAAAGTGCCGCGGCCAACGAGGATCATGTCGCTGTGCGCCCGCTCGAGATGCACGTGGCGGCGCGCCTCTTCGCCGGTGATCCATTTGGATTCGCCCGAACGAAGCGCGATCTTGCCGTCGATCGAGAGCGCTAACTTAAGCG
The DNA here is from genome assembly GCA_035653695.1 of Sphingomicrobium sp. Classification (GTDB taxonomy): domain Bacteria; phylum Pseudomonadota; class Alphaproteobacteria; order Sphingomonadales; family Sphingomonadaceae; genus Sphingomicrobium. The sequence continues at coordinate 6,468 of DASRBJ010000014.1, read as the reverse complement.
TGATCCGTGGCCGGCCGCGCTTCAGCTGCATGAGCCATCCTGCAAGTGATCTGCGTGCCGCGCTGCGGCAGAGACCAAGCGAGACTTCGATCCCTGCGCGACGAAGCCGCTGGATGCCCTTGCCAGAGGTACGCGGATCAGGATCCTTGAGTGCCACAACGACTCGCGCCGGTTTTGCCGCGAGCAATAGCTCCGTACAAGCAGGACCACGCGCACTCTCGTGAGCACAGGGCTCGAGAGTAACATAGACGGTAGCGCCCTTAGCGCGCGTCACTGCCTCGGCCAGCGCTGCTGCTTCGGCATGCGGGCGACCGCCCTTGGCAGTTGCGCCCTTTCCCGCAACTCGGCCCCCGGGAGCAACAATGACGCAACCTACGTTGGGATTTGGTGCACTCTGCCCTCGCGCCTCTTCCCCAAGCCGAAGCGCCTCCCCCATCCACTTGCGATCGTCAGTCAATATGAAGCTGCTTGGCAAGTTTCTGGAATTCGCGCTGGCGCTCCTTCTGCGCTGCCTGCTTGTCCGCCATATCCTTTTTTTGGTCGGCGATAATCTGCGCGTCCGTCCGGTTCGCCGGGTAGAGTTCGACCTCGACAACCTGGGGTGGCGGGGCGGTTCCGATCTTTGCGTCGACGAGAAATTCGATCACAATGATTGCCGTAACCAGGAATGCTAGTGCACCGCCAATAACTTGCTCACGGCTGCGATGCCGCATGAATGCAGCAAGATCGCGAAGCGCAGCAATGGGGCTTGAGGGCCGCGGGAACCAAGACATTCCACAAAGATAGGCAAGCCTACCGCCAGCCGCCAGACCATTAGCCGTCAAGCTGGAATCTGAGCGTGACGACGATGTCGGCCGGGACGGCGTGATCCCCCTCCGTCGCCGGATCATAGCGCCAATGCGCAATGATGTACCGCCGCGCAGCGTCGAGGAAAGCTCGGTCGGCGTAACCGACGGAATCGACCTTGATGACACGCCCCCGATCGTCGATCTCGAGCCGAAGCGTCAGCGTCGCTTCTTCTTCGGCTAAGAGCTTCGACTCGGGATAGGGCGGCTTCAATTCTGAGAGCGGAGTGAGCAGGCGCGGTCCCTGGTGATGCCGCTCAACGGGAAGCGAAGGCGGAGAAGGGGGCACGGTTGTTGGTGCGACAACGCTAACGGCCGAATCATCCGCCGGATAGATCGCCGAAGCAGAAGGCATTGCCTCTGGCGCTGCCGGTCTGATCGCAGCGACAGGGGCCTCGACTGGGCGGGTTACTGCGGTGGACTTTGATGATCGCAGCGGACGCGCCGTCTCGGGCGGCGGCGGCGGTGCGACACGAATCCTGATGAGCGGGGCCCCTTGGTCTGCCCTTCTTGGCAGTTCCATCTTCGCGCTCATGACCGCTGCAACGAGCGCAACATGGGCGCTTATAATAAGCAGCATGGCCTGGGGGCTTGATGGCCGTTCGGCACCGGCAGGACTCACTCCGTAGTGCAACATCTTGAACCTCCTCTCCCAAGTGGTTCACCGCAATGTTACATGATATCATAACCTGAGAGAAGAGGATTGTTTAAGTATTGGTAACCAGGTTCTTAGCGGCGCGCCGCCGCCTCCAGCCGCTTGATGGTTCGCTCCTTGCCGAGGCGCGCGACCAGGCTGGCCATTTCCGGTCCACTGTCGCGGCCGGTAAGAGCAAGGCGCAGTGGGTGAAAGAGTTCGCGTCCGCGCTTTCCCGAAGAGCGCTTCAGCGTATCCGTCAGTTCAACCCAGGGCTCGTGACCCCAGTCAATCTGCTCGGCAATCGACGCCGCATCCTTCACCAGCAACCGCTCGTCGTGGCTAAGCTCGGGCGGTTCGAGCTCGCCGTTGAGCACGCGCCACCATCCTGGAAAATCCGCAAGCCGAGCCAGGTTTCGGCGCAACAGCAGCCAATCATCTTCCTTGGCGCCGGCCGGCAGGAGCTTCGCGACCGAGGAGAAGTCCAGCTTGTGCAGCAATCGCGCGTTAAGGAGTTCAACCTCGTGCGGATCGAAGTGGGCTGGTGCACGCCCGAACGTTGCGAAATCAAACTCCCGCGCGAGCTCCTCCAGCGTGGCGATGGCCTCTATTGGTTGCGACGTTCCAATCCGGGCAAGGACGTCCAGCAATGCCATCGGCTCGATACCTTCTTGGCGAAGCTGATCGGTTCCGTACGCGCCAAGTCGCTTGGACAATTTGCCCTCGGAACTCACGAGCAACGCCTCGTGGGCGAACATCGGTGGCTTTGAATCGAGCGCCTCGAACATTTGGATTTGCACCGCGCTATTCGAGACGTGATCTTCGCCGCGCACCACATGCGTAACGCCAAGGTCGGCATCATCGATGACGCTCGGTAGAAGATACAGCCAGCTCCCATCTTCCCTTCGGACCACCGGATCGCTTAGCAGCCGCGGATCAAACCGCTGTTCTCCGCGGATGAGATCAGTCCACATGATCGGCGAGTCGTGGTCGAGCTTGAAGCGCCAGTGCGGCGAACGCCCGCTTGGCACGGGAGCACCGGACGCCTTTCGCTCATAAACCGGAGGCAAGCCCCGTCCAAGAAGCACCTTGCGACGAAGTTCCAGCTCTTCGGGCGTTTCGTAACACTCATAAACCCGTCCGGAACTTCTCAGACGATCAAACTCTCGCTCATAGATTGCGAATCTTTCGGACTGCCGCACGGTCCGGTCGGGTATAAGTCCCAACCACTGGAGATCATCGCGTATCGATTGGTCGAACTCATCCGTCGAACGCTCCTGGTCGGTGTCATCAATTCGCAGGATGAACGTTCCGGCACGTTTTCGCGCGAACAGATAGTTATGAAGCGCAGTTCGGATGTTGCCGACGTGGAGACGACCTGTCGGTGACGGCGCAAAACGCGTGGCGACGCTCATCGCGGTGTCTTTACCCGCGGCCCGGTGTGGAAGAAATTGGTGATCGGATAGCGCCGGTCTCTTCCAAAATTGCGATTGCCGATCTTGACCCCCGGCGGCGCCTGGCGCCTCTTATATTCGGCCTTCAGCAGCTTCGATTCGATGTCGGCGACAAGTGCAGCATCCTCGCCGGTCGAAATCGCGACCTCATTCACGGACATTTCCTGGTCGACCAGCCCCTCAAGGATCCGGTCGAGCACCGAATAGGGTGGCAACGTATCCTCGTCCTTCTGCCCGGGGCGAAGTTCGGCACTGGGCGGCTTCGTAATGATGCCGGCCGGCATGACCGGACCATCAGGCCCTAAAGCACCATCCGGTTTGTTCTCGTTGCGCCAGCGCGCGAGTGCAAAAACCGTCGTCTTATACGCGTCCTTCAGAACCGAGTAGCCACCGGCCATGTCGCCATATAGTGTCGCGTACCCGACGCTCATCTCGCTTTTGTTCCCAGTCGTGAGCAACATCTGGCCGTTCGAATTGGAGAGCGCCATGAGCGCAACCATTCGCAAGCGCGCCTGAACATTTTCGGCGGCGAGGCCGCTCATGTTCGGCAACATCTGGCTCAGCGCTTCGACCGCAGGCGCGATGGATAAGACGTCATGGCGGCAACCGAGCAGGCGCGCGCATTCACGAGCGTCGTCAAGACTCTCCTCGCTCGTATATTTCGACGGGAGCATTACCCCCCAGACCTTGTCCGCACCAAGTGCGTCGACGGCAACGGCCGCGGACAGCGCGCTGTCAATGCCTCCTGACAGCCCGAGGATTACACCAGGAAAGCCGTTGCGCGAGACATAGTCTCGAAGCGCGACCGTCATTGCGCGGTAAATGTCGGCCGGGAACTGATCAAGGACATGGTGCGAGCGCGTCTCGCACCGCCATCCGTCGCGACTTCGCTCCCATTCGGTCATGAGGAAATCATCGTCCCAGTCTGCCATCTGGACGACGATCTCGCCGTCAGGATGCATGATGAATGATGATCCATCGAACGCGAGCTCGTCCTGACCACCGACACGATTGAGGAAGACCAGGGGAAGGCTCGTGTGTGTCGTGCGCGCTCGTGCGAGATGTTCGCGCTTTAAGTTCTTGTCGAGCTCGTAGGGGCTTCCGTGAGGGACGATGAAGAGCTCCGCTCCAAGTTGCGCGAGATGCGCACAGACGGGCTCGAGCCACATATCCTCGCAGATTGGTACGCCAAGGGTGACGCCACGCCACTCGATCGGGTCTGGAAGAGGACCCTGCGCAAAGATCCGCTTCTCGTCGAATGTGCCATAGTTCGGAAGCTCGTGCTTGAACGTTCGACCAATCACCCGACCGCCATCAGCAAGCAGCATCGCGTTGTAATTTGAGCCACCTTCGTTCACGATCGTGCCGATCAGAAGCGCGGGGCCCGGCTCAATCGTCGCTTGGATTAGTTCATCGGTACGCTCATGGACGCGCCTTATGAACTCGGGCTTCAGCACGAGATCTTCAGGTGGATAGCCGACCAGCTGGAGCTCGGGGCAGACGAGAAGATCGGCACCGCGCGCCCTGCGCCGCATTTCCAGAATCGCCGATGCGTTGCCTTCGAGGTCACCAACGCGCTGGTTCATCTGGGCAAGTGCAATGCGAAGGCGATCGGTCATCGGTCCGATTTAGCGACGCGCGCCGCCGCGGCAACCTTTACGGAACCGCGACTGCCTCGCTAAAGCCAAGTCACGCTTAGGGGAATGCACCCATGAAATTGCTCGCCGGGAACAGCAATCTGCCGCTGGCCCGATCTATCTGTGATTATCTCGAGGTGCCACTGACGGACGCAAGTGTCCGGCGCTTCGCCGATGAAGAGGTTTTCGTCGAGGTAAACGAGAACGTGCGCGGCGAGGATGTCTTTGTAATTCAGTCGACGAGCTACCCCGCCAACGACAATCTCATGGAGTTGCTGATCTGCATTGACGCGCTGCGACGCGCGTCAGCCAAACGAATCACCGCCGTTCTCCCTTATTTCGGCTATGCACGGCAGGACCGTAAGCCCGGCCCTCGAACTCCAATCTCCGCCAAGCTCGTTGCCAATCTCATCACCACCGCTGGCGCGAACCGCGTGCTTTCGATCGACCTTCACGCCGGCCAGATCCAGGGTTTTTTCGACATCCCCACCGACAACTTATTTGCGTCACCCGTCATTGCGACCGACATCCATGCCCGATTCGGCAATCGCAAGCTGATGGTTGTGTCGCCGGACGTCGGCGGCGTGGTTCGTGCTCGTGGTCTAGCCAAGCGGCTGAACAATGCGCCACTCGCTATCGTCGACAAACGGCGTGAGCGCGCGGGCGAGTCCGAGGTGATGAACATCATTGGCGATGTAGACGGGCGTACTTGCATCCTCGTTGATGACATTGTCGATTCAGCGGGGACGCTCTGCAATGCGGCCGCGGCACTGAAGCAACAGGGTGCAACCGAGGTTTTCGCATACTGCACCCATGGCGTTCTTTCAGGCGCTGCCGCTGCGCGCGTGGCAAAATCCGAGTTGAGTGAGCTGGTTGTCACGGATACGATCTGGACAGGCGAGGCCGATCCAAAAGATTGCAAGATCCGGCGGCTGACAATTGCTCCGCTTCTCGCCGAGGCGATTCGCCGGATATCGGATGAGGCATCCGTATCCAGTCTGTTCGACTAAGGTTGCGACGATCGGACCCGGTTCAACGCCGCTGCGATCTCAGGCGCGTTCGTTTTCGAGCATCATTTCGCGTGACGAGGAACTGACATGCCAAGAGTGCTGATCACTGGAGCGAACCGCGGCATTGGTCTTGAATTCGCTCGTCAATATGCGCAGGCAGGATGGACCGTGCTCGCGTCCGCAAGAGACCGCAGTCCGGAGCTGGCTTCGCTTGGCGTGCGTGTTGAACTCCTCGACCTCAGCGACCCTTCCGCAGTGAATTCCTTTGCCGCGAGGATCGACCCTGGCCTTGACCTGTTCATCGCCAATGCTGGCACGAATCATCCCATGATGACTGACGGCGCGCAGAATGCGCGGGACTGGCAGTCGATGATGATGGTGAACGCGATCGCGCCCTATCAGCTTGGAAAAGCGCTTCTCACCCGCATGAGCCCCGGGGGCAAAATGATTGCCATTTCAAGCGGCATGGGAAGCATCGGCGACAATGGCGGCGGGTGGGTGCCATACCGAACGTCGAAGGCAGCACTGAATATGGCGTGGAGCTGTCTTGCGATCGAGGCAAGACCGCACCGCACCACTTGTGTGCTGCTTAGTCCGGGATGGGTGAAGACGCGGATGGGCGGCAAAGGCGCTGAAATCACGGCAGAAGAAAGCGTGACCGACATGCGAGCGTTGATTGACCGTGTGGAATTCAGCGACAGTGGCCGCTTCCTGCGGCGCAGTGGATCAGAGCTTCCGTGGTAGGTTGCCTTGCTTATCGCTCGCCTTTATAGGCGCGCGCTTTCCAGATCCTTGGAAAATACCAATGGCCCGGCCAGTAAGGGCTGCCGTGGCGGTTGGAAAACGTCGCGCCGATTGGCGCAAAGGAGACGAAAATGCCCAAGCTCA
>DASRBJ010000013.1:0-7864 GCA_035653695.1 Sphingomicrobium sp. | reverse complement strand
GAACTCGAAGTCGAGCCAGCTGCCCCGGTAAGGAATGACACGCGCTGCAAACAGGAACTTGCCACTTGCGTGCGTCTTGCCGCGGTCGTGGTCAAACAGCACGCCCGGCGAGCGGTGCATCTGGCTGACGATGACGCGCTCAGTGCCGTTGATGATGAACGTGCCGTTCTCGGTCATGAGCGGCATGTCGCCCATGTAAACGTCTTGCTCCTTGATATCGATGACCGACTTGGCTTCGGTCTCTGGATCGATCTCAAAGGTCGTGAGGCGCAGCGTGACACGCATTGGCGCTGCGTAGGTAAGACCACGCTGGCGGCATTCGTCCGTGTCGTACTTGGGGTCCTCGAGTTCGTAATGGTCAAAATCGAGATGCGCCGTCCCGGCAAAATCGACGATCGGGAACACCGACCTCAGTGTCTTCTCGAGCCCCGAGACATAGCCAATGGCGGGAACTGACCGGAGGAACTGCTCATAGCTTTCGCGCTGAACCTCGATGAGGTTCGGCATCTCGGAGATTTCGTGAATGTTGCCGAAGATCTTGCGGATGCGCCGCTGCTTGTTTCTGGTTCCGCTGGTGGTGTTACGAGGTGCGTCGATCGCTTTGGTGGCCATGTGCTTCCCTGCGCTATGCGGCGACGCGCAGTGGCGCCCCCGCTAGTTTCCCGGGCAATTCGCCGGGCATATGGTGGAGCGCTGCCCCGCTACCCTCTCCAATGCGTGCGGTCCGTGCGCCGTTCGGACCCTGTCCCGGAGAGGACGGGAAAAGCCCCGGACGCACGAAGTCGTGCGGCGGAGCCGTCTATTTGTTGGATAGGGCCCATATAGGCTTTTCCCGGCCTGGTGCAAGGCTCTTGGCGCCGTAAAAAAGAAGGCGGAGCGCTCATGGCTTGAGCGCTCCGCCAACCGATCTTCACGATCGCGCTTTTTTCCTTAGAAATTATAGGCTGCCGACAGGAACACCTGGCGGGGATTGCCATAATAAGCGGTCAGCACTCCGGTAGTCCCAAGAGTGGAAATATACTTGCCGGCGGCCGTCGTGAGATAGGCTCCGGTATAGGGATTTTGGGCGAGGAAATTGTAGCCCGACACAATGTACTTCTTGTTTGCAAGGTTCTTGCCATGCAGTCCGAGTTCCCAGTGACGATCATTCGAGCGCCAGACGAGGTTTGCGTCCCATAGCGCAAAACCTGGCTGGTCGAGCATCGGTGTTGCGAGCTCGAACTGCTGGCTGCTGCTACGGTAGGAAAGGGTGGTGTTGAGGTCGAGCCGGCCGCTTCCAACAGGCGTCTCGTAATCAAGGGTTCCGCTCAGCGTCCACTTGGGTGTGTTCTGGATTTTGCGGTAGGCCGCGACATCAACCGGTCCGACACCAGCGATGTTGGTCACATAATGAAGATATTTGGCGTCGAGATAGCCGAGTGTTCCGGCAAAGCTCAAATGGTCGCCCGCGCTCGCGAGATCGCTCGCCATGCGCCAGTTGGTCTCGAGCTCCGCGCCCCGGAAGCGCGCCTTGCCGGCGTTCGTCGTGATCCCGCAGAAAGTCGCAACGCCATTGACGACACAGCCGGCCGATCCCGGGACCTGGACGTCGGTATATTCGGCATCAAACAGCGCGGCAGCAAACTGCAGCCTGTTGTGGAAGACCGATGCTTTCCAGCCAAGTTCGTAGCTGTCCACTTTCTCGGGCTTGAACGCCATGAAGTTGTAGATGTCCGTCGTGCTTTGCGAGGGTGCCTGCGTCGTAAGGCCGCGCGGGTCGAAACCGCCGCCTTTGAAGCCTTTCGAATAGCTGATGTAGATGTTGTTGTTCGTGTCCGGCTTGAAGCTGATCGACGCCCGCGGTGTGAACGCCGTGTCGGTGCGGCTTCCGTTGAAATTTGACGTGGGGGCGCCGAGCTGAACGCCGGCCGCGTCGTACGGGTAAGAACCGCCAAGCTCGGGCGAACCGCCGAGGATGAGGTTGCGACGGAAGACAATCGCGTGCCGGTGATCGTTCGTGTACCGGCCACCAAGCGAGACGCTCCATTGCGGACTGACGTTGTAGGTAAGGTCCGCAAATCCTGCCCAGGTGCGCGTCTTGACGTCTCCCGTCGTCGCGGCCGTCAGCCCCGGAAGAAGCGAAGGAAGTGTCGTGTACAGTCGAACGTCAAACACGTCATAGGCGCGCGCGTTCAGATAATAGAGGCCGGCAACGCCCTGCAGCGGTCCCTTGTCGGCAACGAGCTGTAATTCCTGGCTGAACTGGTGGTTGCGATAGATCGCCGGCACGTCAACGTCGACCGCCGGCGTCGCATCAAAGTCGATTGGCGTATAGGTGTCGTCCTTGCGATAGGCCGTGATCGTCCGGAATTTGAGCCAGTCGTTAAGACCGATCTCGCCGTTCAGCGCTATGCCCCCGGCGCGAACCCGCTGGCGAGGATCGTCAATTCCGCCCTCGCTGTCGTAGACATTGCTTAGCGGCGGTTCGCCAGTGACGAGATTTGCAATCAATCGATGTCCGCCGCGTGGATTGCTGTCATCGGCGGTATAATCGCCCGAAAGGCGAAAGAAGATGCTGTCGTCGGGCGCAAACTCGATCGTTCCGCGCGTCGCAATCACGTCCTTGTTGTAATTGCGTTCGCCGGTCGTCAGGTTCTTGCCGAAGCCGTCGTCACTGAGCCGTGCGGCCGCGACGCCGACGGCAAAGCCGCCGCCGATCGGACTTGAGGCCTGCGTGATGAGATCGGCCTGGCCGTAAGTCCCAAGATTGGTTCGGATGCTGAAATGGGGCCCGTCCATCGGGATCCTGCGCGTCACGTACTTTATCGCGCCGCCGATGGTGTTTCGACCATAGAGCGTTCCCTGCGGTCCGCGCAGCACCTCGATGCGTTCGACGTCGTAAATGTCGAGCACGGCGGCCTGGGGACGGTTGAGATAGACATCGTCGAGGTAAAGCCCGACGCCCTGCTCAAATCCCGCCACGGGATCCTGCTGGCCAATGCCGCGGATGAACGGCGTCAACGTGCTGTTGGTGCCGCGGCTGACCTCAAGAGTGACGTTGGGGGTCGTTGCCGAGACATCGGTAATGTCGAGAGCACCCTGGCGGTCGAGCTGCTCGCCCGAATAAGCCGTGACTGCAACTGGGACGTTGAGCAGGAGTTCGTTGCGCCGACGTGCCGTAACGACAATCTGCTGGTCATTGCCGGTCGCGGCGGTGGTCTGCGTCTGTGCATTGTTCGCCGTCGCCGGGCTCGTGTTCGGATTTTCCTGAGCGAAGGCCGGAGTGGTGAAGAACGCCGCGGCGGCAACCGTACCAAGCAACGCGACGCGTGCAGAAATGACGCGCATTGAAGTCTCTCCCCTTTGCAGTCGCTCTGATTGCGCCTGCACTGCTGTTCGCATAATGAAAGTTGAACCGTCTTTCAACTTGCGATTATAAGTAGCGGCGATAGGGGTGGGAAATGGGGCTGAAAGTCGGGCAAAGGGCGCAGTTGGGCGCTACGGCGGCGGCCAAGCCTCCACGCACCGCTCGCGGCGAGCGGACGATGCGCAAGATTCTCGATGCGGCGCGCGAGGAATTCGGCGCCCGCGGCTTCTCGGAAACCTCGATCGTTGGAATCACGCAGCGCGCTGGCGTCGCGCTCGGGACGTTCTACACCTATTTCGAATCGAAGGAGGGGCTCTTCCAGGCCCTCGTTCGCGACATGTCAGCGCAAGTGCGTGATACGGTCGGGCCAGCGCTTGCCGAGGGGTCGGACCGGCTCGACAGCGAACGGCGCGCATTGGCAGCTTTCCTTCGTTTCGCGCTCGATCACCGCGATATCTACCGGATCATCGACGAGTCCGAGTTCGTCGACCCCGCCGCCTACCGCGAGCATTACGAAAGCACCGCAAGCCGCATCGCGGGCCGCCTCCAACGCGCACGCGCCGAAAAAGAAATCGATGCGAGCTTTACCGACGACGATCTCGAGGTGGTCGCCTGGGGCATGATGGGAGCAAACGTCTTTCTTGGCCTCCGATTTGCCGTTTGGGACGAGAAAGACGCCGACGAGGTCGCGGGCATCATGACGAAGGTGTGGCGGAAAGGCTTTTCCCAATGACGGCCGACGGCTCGTTGCTCCAACGCCGCTATGACGACCGCTACTTCACGGTCCGCGATGGCTTGAAACTTCACTTTCGCGATTACGCGGGTGCCGCAAACAAGCCGCCACTGCTGTGCCTTCACGGGCTGACACGCAACGCGCGCGACTGGGCCGAGTTCGGCGAGCGTTATTCGCCGGGCCACCGGGTGCTCGCCCTCGAGTTTCGCGGACGAGCCGAGAGCGACTATGATCCAGAGCCCGCGCGGTACAATCCGATGACGTACGCATCGGACGTCATCGAATTGCTTGACCAGCTCGAAATCAAAGAGGCGGTTTTCGTCGGCACGTCCCTCGGCGGCCTCGTCACCATGGTGATTGCAGCGACCGCTCCCGCCCGGATCAAGGCAGCAATTCTCAATGACGTCGGTCCGGACGTCGACCCGGCCGGGATCGCGCGCATTTTGACTTATGTTGGCAAGGACGTCCGGTTCAGGAATTGGGACGATGCCGCGGATGCGATCGCGTCAAACTATGGTGCTTCCTTTGACAACTACACGCACGACGACTGGGTCGAAATGGCCAAGCGCAACTGCCGGGAAGAGAATGGCGAGATCCGCTTTGATTACGACATGGCAATCGCCGAACCATTCAAGACCGCAGGACCCACGCCCCAGGTCGATCTCTGGCCGCTGTTCGCCGCACTCGGAAAGAAGCCACTGCTCGTGGTGCGCGGTGAAAAAAGCGATCTTTTGACGGCGCGGACCGCGGCGAAGATGGAGGCGGTTGCGGCGCAGATGAAGCTCATCGTCGTTCCCGGCGTCGGTCACGCCCCGGAACTGAACGAGCCTGAGGTCGTGCGCGCAGTCGATGAATTTCTGGACTCGTTGGGGCAATAGGCGCAGCGGTCTGCGCGTGATCCGCAACTTTCACGCGCACATCTACTTCAATACGGACGAGCTCGAGGAAGCTCGCGCTCTCGGAAGCGCCGCTGCAGAGCGGTTCGGGGTTTCGCAAGGACATTATCATCTTCGACCCGTCGGGCCGCATCCGCGGGGCAGCTGCCAACTCACCGTTCCGCCGGACCTCTTTGGCGAGGTTGCCGGCTGGCTGGCACTCAATCGCGGCAAGCTAACCATCTTCGCGCATGCAAACACCGGCGATGATCTTGCTGACCATACCAGCCACGTGATCTGGTTCGGACCGAGCGAGCCGCTCAATCTCGCGATTTTTGGCTAGCCATCTTCTTGCGACAATTTGCGACAATTTACCCGCTTTTCGCGGATAGTTGTGCGACACGAAGGGCCCAATTCTCCATCAACGCCAAGCCGGCGTTTGATTGATGGAGAAGAAAAATGAGGAAAATTGCCCTTGCACTAGCCGGCGCTTCCGTTGCGCTTACCGCTCTTGTTGCAACGCCCGCGTCCGCGGCTGATTTCCGGGGGAATGACCGCGGTCGCGTCGAGCAGATGCAGAGCCGTGGTTTTGCCCAGAACCGTGGATTTGCGCCGGACCGTGGCTTCGCCCAGAACCGCTTCAGCCAGAACAATCGCTTCGAGGGACGAGAGTGGAACCGCGGCGATCGCTTCGATAATCGCTATGCCGTGAACTATCGGGTGATCGACAATCCGGGCTATTACAACCTTCGCCCCGCGCCTTACGGCTACCGGTGGGTCCAGTCGGGAAATGACGCTGTCCTTGTCGCAATCGCGAGCGGCATCATCGGGAGCATCATCGGCAATGCGTTCTAAGCGATGAATGAACGAGGCTCCGGGGCCGCCTGGCTCCGGAGCTTTCGTAATTTCCCGATGCTAGCGCTAAGTGACACAGATGGTCGAACAACCCCACGTACTTCTTGTCGAGGACGAGCGCGACATCATCGATCCGCTTGCAATCTATCTCAGCAAGAGCGGTTTTCGCGTTTCGAAGGCACGAGACGCGGCGGCAGCCCGAGCGATCATTGCTGCGCATGCAATTGACATTGCCCTTCTCGACATCATGATGCCCGGCGAAGACGGGCTTTCGCTCGCCGGTTTCATTCGGGCGACGACGAACACGCCGATCATTCTTCTGACCGCGAAGGCCGAGGAGACGGATCGCATCGTCGGCCTTGAGCTTGGTGCCGACGATTATGTGACCAAGCCATTCAGCCCGCGCGAACTTGTCGCAAGGATCAAGGCGATCCTTCGTCGCTCGTCGGACGGCCGCGTGAAGGCGCCCGATGCGGACGCCTTTGCCTTTGGACCGTGGGTTCTTCGGACTGGCGAACGGCAATTGATCGATAAGGATGGCCGCGAGGTTGCGCTCTCGACCGGCGAGTTCAACCTTTTGCTTGCGCTCCTCACACATCCCAAGCGAGTGCTGACGCGCGATCAGTTGCTCGATCTTAGCCAACATCGTGAACTTGGGGCATTTGAGCGCAGTATCGACAACCACGTCAGCCGCCTTCGCAAGAAGGTGGAAGTTGACCCGGCAGATCCCAAGCTGATCAGGACGGTCTGGGGCGGTGGCTATACGCTTGCAGCGGATGTGAAACGGCTGTGAGGCGCCTTCTACCCAAAAGCATGGTTGGCCAGATGGCGGTGCTATTTGGAATCGCGCTGCTGCTCGCCCAGCTTGTGAGCCTCACTTATCTTCTGATCGAGCGCGAGCATTTCAATCGAGCACAGATTGACGGACCCGCAATCGCGCGATTCACCTCGACTGCCGCCGATTACGTTCAGGCTCCGCCCGAATTCCGCGCTCTCGTGTTAAGCGATGCGTCCCGCCGCGGCTCCCATTACGCGGTCGCGAGCACTGCTGGTGAAGTCGCGCAGCTGAGGCGCAGAGAAGATACGGAAGATCGTCTGCGCGAGGGACTGAGTTCTGCAGGCGTTCCAAGCGCTGAGGTGCGCGCCGCGATGGACGAGGCGCCCGCCACCGGCCCTTCTCCTTCGCGCAACCGACCCTACCGAGCAATGCTACTGTCGGCGCGCCTCATCGATGGCGAGTGGCTGAACGCGCGCCTGCTCGTGCCTCGGCAGCTGCCACTGATTACGCCCGAATTGGTACTGGGATCGCTGCTGCTCTACCTTTTTGTCCTTTCAGCAGCGGTCTTCATTGCCCGGCGAATTGCGCGCCCCTTGCATGAATTGAGACGTGCCGCTGAAGCGTTCCGGGGTCGAAACCAGCCGATCGAAGTGCGAGTGACCGGCCCAGTCGATCTTAGGAATGCACTGGTCGCGTTCAACGACATGAACGAGCGCCTCGCGGGCCTCATCGAGGAAAAGGATCGTACCCTTGGCGCAATAGGTCACGACCTCCGAACGCCGCTCGCATCGCTTCGAATCCGCGTGGAAAACGTTGAACCAGCGGACGAGCGCGAGCGCATGATCGCGACCATCGAGGAGATGAGCGCGACGCTTGACGACATACTGACGCTTGCCCGGTCCGGTCGATCGCGCGAGCAATTGGAACGCGTCGATCTTAGTGAGCTGGTGGGACCAATTGCGCGCGAGTTTGGCGAGCTTGGCAAGGAGGTCAGGGTCATTGCTCCTGCTTCGTGCGTTGCCATGGTCCAGCCGAACCTCATCCGACGAGCGGTGCGAAATCTTCTCGACAATGCGTTCAAATATGGAAGCGATGTGGGGATCGAAGTGACGTGCGACGAACAGGCGGCGAGGATCGCTGTTCTTGATCGCGGCCCAGGACTTGCTCCTGACGAACTGGGCCGCGTTACGGGCGCGTTCTACCGCGGCGAACCCTCGCGCAACCGCGAGACAGGAGGAGCGGGGCTCGGATTGAGCATCGCCGAGACAATCGTCGAT
>DASRBJ010000012.1:0-3622 GCA_035653695.1 Sphingomicrobium sp. | reverse complement strand
GGCTTTCGAAGTAGGATTTCCTCGTGAACAGGGACATCCTTACCGCCGACATGCACGCGGTCGATCCCGAACTCGGGCTTACCGCGTGGCGCTGCAGCATGAGCAAACACCTCGAGGCTCGCCGCGACGAGCGGGCCCATTGATGTATAGCCCCAGGGATTGGCCGGATTGGTGAGCCAGCCGGCTCCAAGCCCGGCTAGCTTGCTCGCACCTGCGAGAAAGGAGCGCTGGACCTCATAAGCATCGTAGAGCATCAAACCTCACTAAAGCGCCCCGTGCTCGGAGATGTGGCGTTCCTTAACGTTCGTGGCAAGGTGAATGTTGCACTGCAGAACGGGAGGACGGTCGCCCGAATGGTTATGCGCCGGCGTGTTCCAGCTGCGGTTCAGCCTCGCGGACCATTTCGGCGTCCTTTTTTGGGACAGCAATGCCCGCATCCGTTTTCATTGCTGGCAGAACCTCCACGATCTCGACGATGCGGTAGTGCTCGGAAAGCACCTCGTGATCGGGGCCGTATGATGTTTCAACATCAACCTTGCACCGGAGCGCGTCGCCGGGCCTGATATCGAGCTCACGACGGTAAAAACGATCTAGCAAGGTGCTACCTTCCGCTAATGCCGTGGTACGCGCGAGACCATGCTTGAGCTTCCACCGTCCCGATCCCTCGTAGTCGGGCATCTCGACTAGAAAGATCATGTCGGCCGAGTGATTCACGAGCTTTCGAGAAAGCAACAGCGAGCGCGGATCATCGATGGTGCTTCGAATATCGAGCTTGGCTAATCCGTTGTTCGTAATGATACGGACGCGATCGCTGCCTTTGAGCGATGTCTTCGCTTTCTGCCAGGCTGACACCGCGTCGACCAGCGCCAGCGAAGAGGGAAGAGCTGGCTGCGCCGTCGTCGTGATCGAGGTACCCCACGCAAGCACGCGGATCGCCTGCTGGAGGTCAGCGACTTCGTGCGTCGACGACCCGTCCATCCACGCGATGATGGCGAGCGTGCCACGCGCGAGAAACTTGAGGTGCGAAGCGTCGGAGCTGTTTGCAAGAGCGCCCTCGCCGCCCCGATGAACCCTGAGCCAGACCGAGAGGCTCCGCTTGTTAATTTCTTCAAGCACCGCGGTTGTTTCGAGCTGAACCTCGACACTGCCCGAGAGCGCCTTGTACGAGGCTTGGACCGCTTCTCGAAGGAGCTTCACTGGCCCGCTTTCGAGCGATTGTCGGCCAGCTTCGTCAGACGCGATCTCGATCACGACGTCGCTGTCGGTCAATTCCTGAAGAATATCGGAAAAGCCCGGGCGATCCTGATTCTCGTCTGCTGCCATGCAAGTGCCTTGATCGATTCGTTAAACAAGCATTTACTACGCGCTCCGACACTCGAAGCAACCGCTTCGACCAGCTGCAAAATACCCACTCTGACACACTCAGTTGGAAGACTGATGTGTGACTGTTAGGGAGCAGCATGGCCATCAACATTGCCAGACCAAAAGGCCGCTCGATCCGCAATCTCCGGATGGTGTGGAGTTTTGCGACCAAATACCCGGGTCACATCATTGTTGCGATCATCGCCCTTGCGGTTGCCGCCGCAGCGACCGTTTCGATCCCCTGGGGGTTCAAATTCGTCATCGATAATGGTTTCGGACCCGGTGCCGGTAGTGCTCATGCCATCGCGCCATGGTTCGAACTGCTTCTCGCGATCGTCGCCGTCATGGCGCTCGCGACTGCCGTGCGCTTTTACTACGTTTCCTGGCTTGGAGAGCGCACGGTGGCGGACATCCGGCTTGCCGTTCACCGGAACCTGCTCCGGTTGTCGCCAGGCTTTTTCGAAGAAAACAGGCCCGCGGAAATCACCTCTCGGATCACCGTCGATACGACGATCATCGAACAAGTGGTTGGCACGACCGTTTCGGTCGCGCTGCGCAACATCGTAATGGCCATTGGGTGCGTTGCGACAATGCTTGTCCTCGCGCCCAAGCTCGCTGGCCTGATGCTGATCGGCATTCCGATTGTGCTCGCCCCAATGCTTATACTCGGACGCCGAGTTCGGGCGATCTCGACGCGCAACCAGGATCGGATTGCGGCGGTGGGCACGGTCACCACCGAAGTCCTCAGCGCGATGAAAATCGTCCAGGCGTTCAACCAGCAAAAACGCGAAGCCTCTCGGTTCAGCGACGCGGTCGAACGCGTCTTCGCGACGGCGAAGCGCCGGATTGCTCTAAGAGCCATCCTTACTGCGTTCATGATTTTCCTGATGATCGGCGCGATCGTTCTGGTCATCTGGGAAGGCGCCATCGATGTTGCTGCTGGCCGAATGAGCGGAGGGACGATCGCCGCCTTCGTCCTCTGCGGCGGCCTGCTTGCAGGAGCAGTCGGCGCCCTCTCCGAAGTCTTCGGCGACCTGCTGCGCGCAGCTGGCGCGTCCGAGCGACTGACCGAGCTCTTGGATGCCGAACCAGAAATTGCCCCTCCGGCAGAGCCTGCGCAACTTCCTGTGCCCGCGCGCGGCGAGCTCGCGTTTGAAAATGTCACGTTTCATTATCCGACGCGGCGCGAAACGTCGGCGCTGATTGACTTCAGCCTGACGGTACACTCACGCGAGCGGCTCGCCGTGGTTGGTCCTTCAGGGGCCGGCAAGACGACGATCTTCCAGCTTGCCGAGCGATTTTATGATCCGGACCGCGGGCGCATTCTCGTTGATGGGGTGGATCTTCGTGATTCGGATCCGGCAGACATACGCCAGCGCATTGCAATGGTGCCGCAGGACACAGTGATCTTCGCAGCCTCGGCTCGCGACAATTTGCGCTACGGCAATTGGGACGCGAGCGAGGATCAACTGTGGCAGGCGGCTCGTGACGCGAACGCTGAAAGCTTTCTGCGCGCGCTTCCCGAGGGCCTCGACACATTCATGGGCGAAGGCGGAGCTCGGCTGTCGGGAGGTCAACGCCAGCGGATCGCGATCGCGCGCGCACTATTGCGCGATGCGCCGCTTTTACTGCTCGACGAAGCAACCTCGGCCCTGGACGCCGAGAGCGAACGACTTGTTCAAGATGCTCTCGATCGGCTGATGGAGCACCGTACGACGATCGTCATCGCGCATCGGCTCGCGACCGTTCGTGCTGCCGACCGAATAGTCGTGATGGACGAAGGGCGGATCGTGGAGGAAGGAACGCACGCGAGCCTCAGCAGTCGCGGCGGACTCTATGCGCGACTTGCACGACTGCAGTTTGAGGATCGAGCGGCCTAGGCGTTCGACCCGCCGCCTTCGCCTCCTCCCGTTGGCGACTCACCGCCCGAACCCGAACCGCCTGTCGAACTGCCGCGGGGGCGTCCGCGTCGACTGCTGTTTGTCGCGGATCCGGAACTGGCTCGGCGAGAACGTCCAGAAGCGCCACGAGATGCCTGCGCTGCGCCGCTTGATGGCGATTTTGCGGATCCGCGTGACGCGGATTTGCCCCGAGTCGCCGAGGATGACTTCTTCGCACCAGTTGACCGGGTTGCGCCCGGCTCGGCGTTCTTTGCTCGCGACGTTGCCGACTTTCCAGAAGTGCCGCCGGCAGAACGCGACCCGGACTTGCGCGATCCGGACGAAGCAGACGAGGAAGAGCGGGAAGCTGCGCTACGTGC
>DASRBJ010000011.1:0-4626 GCA_035653695.1 Sphingomicrobium sp. | reverse complement strand
CGATCCAGTATGTCGCGCCAGCGGCGACATACGCCAGCGTAAACAGGTATCCGACCATGAACAACGGCCACTTCCACCCGTTCGTTTCGCGACGCGTCACGGCTATCGTCGAAATGCATTGAGGCGCGAAGACGAACCAGGCGAGGAATGCGAGTGCCGTTGCAAGAGGCCAACGGTGCTGGAGATTATCGTCGAGCTTAGTTGCTCCTTCCCGCTCATCGGGCGCATCGATCGAATAGACGGTGGCGATGGAACTCACCGCAACCTCCCTTGCTGCCATTGCCGGAAGAAGGGCCATGCTGATGTCGTGATTAAAACCGATCGGGCGGACGATTATCTCGATCACGTTCGCGACATGCCCCGCAATTGAGACTTGGCTCTGTTTCTGACCCGGTGAAGCAACTGGTATACTAGCGAGCGCCCACAAGATCATAGTTGTTCCAAGAATGATCGTACCGGCGCGCTTCAGAAAAATAGCGGCGCGCGTAAATAGACCAATCGCGACATCCTTAACCCGCGGCAATTGGTACTTCGGCAGCTCCATCATGAACCCCCCGCCGGTGCCTTTCAGCACTCCTCGGCGGACGACGAACGCGGCAGCCAGGGCGGCGACGACGCCGATGACGTAAAGGCCAAACATCACGGTCCCTTGAAGCCCAATGCCCCAGGCGAGGCGACGGTTGGGGATGAACGCGGCGATGATGAGCGTATATACCGGCAGTCTCGCCGAGCAGGTCATGAGCGGCGCGACCAGGATGGTTGTCAGCCTGTCCTTGGGGTCGTCTATCGTTCGCGTCGCCATGATTCCGGGAACGGCGCAAGCGAAACTCGAAAGCAAGGGAATGAAGGCGCGCCCGGACAATCCAACGCTGTGCATCAGCTTGTCCATCAGGAACGCTGCTCGAACCATGTAACCGGTGCCTTCAAGGAGAAGGATGAACAGGAACAGGATAAGGATTTGCGGCAAAAAGGTGACTACCGCTCCGACGCCGGCAATAGCTCCGTCGACGATCATCGAGCGCAGCAGGCCGGGTGGAAGTGAACCACTGACGATGTTCGACAGCCACCCGACTGCCTCCTCGATCCATGATTTTGGCTGTTCGCTCCACGCGAAGACCGCCTGGAACATGACGAACATGATGAGTGCGAGGATTAACGGCCCGAAGATCGGATGGAGAAGGAACGTATCGAGGCGGTGAGTCCAGCGCCGTACCGGCGTTTCGCTCAGGACCGACGCGCTGGCAATCTCGCGCGCGCGCCGCTGCAAGTGAATCAAGTCGCTGCGGACATGCTTGTGGACTCCACACACGGGAGCAGAGAGCATGTCGTCGATTGCCTGCTGCAGGTCGGCTATGCCTCGTCGTCGAACAGCGACGGTTTCGATCACCGGGACGCCAAGTTCGCGCTCAAGTGCCTTCGCATCAAGCTCCAACCCGTCGCGCTTCGCAAGATCGACCATGTTCAAGGCGACCATTGCGGGGAGACCGAGCTCGATTACCTGGAGAGCGAAGCGAAGATGATTGTCGAGGTTGGACGCGTCCAGAACAATTACGACAGCGTCGGGCTGCCGCTCGCCCGTTTGCCTGCCACATAGAACATCGCGGGTGACCGCTTCGTCGGGGCTTGCTGGATCGAGGCTATAGGAGCCGGGAAGGTCCACGATCTCCACCGGGCGCCCGTCGGCAAGCACCATTCGTCCCGAATGCCGCTCGACCGTC
Source organism: Sphingomicrobium sp. (assembly GCA_035653695.1). Taxonomy (GTDB): domain Bacteria; phylum Pseudomonadota; class Alphaproteobacteria; order Sphingomonadales; family Sphingomonadaceae; genus Sphingomicrobium. Next base: position 2,908 of record DASRBJ010000011.1, on the reverse strand, counting down.
ACGCCAGGATAGTTGCCCACCTTCTGTCGTGCTCCGGTGAGCGCATTAAACAACGCGCTCTTGCCCGCATTGGGGTTGCCGGCGACGGCGACAAGCGGAAGAGGATTCACTTGGCTAGTGGGGAAACACTGATCGCCCGGGCATGCTTGCGGCGGATGGCTACGGTCATCCGCCCAACTCGGACCGCGACCGGATCACGCCCGAACGGTCCAAGGTGCAACGGCTCGACGATGACGCCGTCGGCAAAGCCAAAATGCCTGAGCCGACATGCCTCAGCTTCGCCGAGCATGTCCCAATCGACACCGAGCACTCGCGCCTTTGTACCGAGTGCGAGTTGATCAAGGCCAATCACGTCAGGATGAAAGGGTGCATTCATTATTGCGAGTGATTATCATTTACGACTCGTAAGTTCCATAGCCAATTTCGTTAGCGTATCGAAGCGTTACCGCGGCGGGTAGCGTAGGCGGCCGACGAATCGCGAAAGACTCAAATGCTCCGATGAGCCCCGCCAGTCAGCCTTGATCTTTTCAAAGCGCATGACGTCCGCGATCCGCCGGTCAAGGAATTCGCCCGTCTCTCCCCAATTGTCCCCTTGATCATCGAGCCACACGAGCAAGGTCGATCCATATACCGCGCCAAGCGTCATCCGCTTGGTATAGTGGCTGAAGTCGGTACTGGTGTCGCCGGCTAACCGCCACATATGGTCGGCCGTTCGCCAGGATATTCGAAGCGCCAAAGGAACGTTTTGAGGGAGCGCCAGGATTGCGAGCGCCCTGCGAACCGCCTCGCGTGCCGGTGCCATGATCTCGAGGCGTTGCCAGATGATCGACCGGATCTTCTCGCGAATCTTGAGATTGGCCAGCCGGTCCGGCGTAAAATACGCCTCGAGCACGCGGTCCACCGCAACGATGTAGAGATCGATGAGCGCTGCCGCAGACTTTGGCATTGCAAGCCTCGCCTGCACTGGATCGAGTCCGAGTTGCTGTGCGGCACTGTCGACGGCTGATCTCGTCCAGCCATCGAAGACGGCATTTTCACCGACCGCGAGCGCGAGCTCGCGACGCAGCTGTTCAAGCGGGGTGAGCGAGTCCATGGACGCTCAACTGGGCTGCTCGGCGAGCGATCGCAACCCCTGTTCAGGGAGCCGTGCAACGACGAGGGCTCCAGCGACCCTTATTGCACCCACCGCATCGACCACGACCGTGCCTCGCGATAGACAAACAGTCCCATTGCTGCCGCGATTGTGGGCTGTGTCTGTCGCTATGAACGGACCTCGACACGGGCGGCAACGTCCACGCCACCGTAGATCCGCTCACGGTGCATATTTGGTTCTAAGGTCAAAGAGCGCGAGTGCGGCTCTTGCCGCGCCGCCGCCCTTGTCTAGCTGTTGCGGATCGCAGCGAACGATTGCCTGTTGCTCGTCTTCAACCGTCAGTATCCCATTCCCGATTGCATAGCCTCGAAGCGTCAGCTCCATCAGTCCGCGCGCGCTCTCGTTGGACACGATTTCGAAGTGATAAGTTTCACCGCGGATAACAACTCCCAGTCCCACAAAAGCACAGTAGCGGCCGCTTCGAGCGGCAAGTGCAATCGCTCCGGGTACCTCGAGCGCACCGGGAACGGTGAGCGTCTCATGCTTATGACCAGCAGCCTCGATTGCGGTGCGCGCGCCGGTGAGCAGCATGTCGTTGAGGTGCGGGTAGAAACGCGCTTCGACAAGCAAGACAATTGCCATCAGATTCCCGTCTCGATGGGTCGTTCGTCGACGATTGCCAGTCCGTATCCCGACAGACCGACAGGTGAATGGTGGGTGTTCGACAGGAGAATCATATCGTGGACACCAAGAGCCGCGAGGATCTGCGCTCCAGTGCCGTAACCGCGCACTGCGTCGCCTCCCTCGACGGGCTTGCCAGCGCGAACATCGATCGCGCGTGACAGCGAACCCGGTGCTGCCGCATGGAGCGCAACGACCACACCCGAACCCTCTTTTTCGATCATTCGCATTGCACCATGGAGCAGACCTGAACGCACGCAGGATTCGCCGATGAGATCCGCAAAAAGGTCAATGCTATGCATTCGAACCAGGACTGGGCGGCTCGGATCGATTGACCCGTGGACCAAGGCCAGCTGTTCCTCGCCATTCGATTTGTCGCGAAACACCTGCGCCTGCCAGGGTGCACCGCTGCTTGCTGCAAAATGAGCGGTCGCGACCCGCTCGACGAGATGATCCTTCTTCAAGCGGTAAGCAATGAGATCGCGGATGGTCCCGATCTTCAATCCATGCACGCGCGCGAATTCCACGAGGTCGTCGAGCCGCGCCATCGCACCATCTTCGCGCATGATCTCGCAGATGACGCCGCTTGGATTGAGCCCGGCGAGGCGAGACACGTCCACTGCGGCCTCCGTGTGACCGGCGCGTACAAGGACGCCACCAGACTTGGCGACAAGCGGAAAGACATGGCCGGGCGAGACGATCGCTTCACGTCCATGCGTCGCGTCTATGGCAACCGCGATCGTGCGAGCCCTGTCTGCAGCACTAATGCCCGTCGTAATCCCATCCTTCGCCTCAATCGACACGGTAAAAGCCGTCTCGTTGCGGCTTCTGTTTGTTCGAGTCATCGGCTCAAGACCGAGCTGGTCGGCACGCTCTTTCGTCAATGCGAGGCAGATGAGACCACGGCCGTGCCGTGCCATGAAATTCACAGCCTCGGGCGTCGCCATCTGAGCCGGGATCACGAGGTCACCTTCATTTTCACGGCTCTCATCATCCACGAGGATGAACATGCGCCCATTGCGGGCGTCGTCGATGACGTCTTCGATCGGGGAAAGGTAGTCGTGATGGGGCATGGGTTCCTGCCGGGTAGATCGGTTGGGACTGACTTTATACCATTAACAAGCTGGCGGAACA
>DASRBJ010000010.1:0-2027 GCA_035653695.1 Sphingomicrobium sp. | reverse complement strand
CGTAATTGACGGCAAGAGCAATCAATTCATCGAGCTCAGGATCAGTGTCGCGCGAGATCCCCGGCGCATAGCGTTGCACAAAACGCCAAACTGTGTCCTCGTCGGCAACGCCAGGCAGGCTCGCGAGATTGAGAAGCAATCCGTAGGTGAGCGGCAGCGAATGCTGGGGAACCTCACCCGCGTGGATGTGGTGCACCGGATTGCCGAGTTTCTGGTCGATCGGCTGCTCATTATAGTTGCTTCGGAACTGCCAGTACTCATCGACGGCACGGGGGATCACGCCGAGATGCAAGCTCTTGGCGCGTTTTGGTTCGCGATAGATGTAGAAGCTTAGGCTCGGCTCGCTTCCGTACCTCAGCCATTCCTCGAGGCTAAGGCCGTTTCCCTTCGACTTCGAAATCTTCTCGCCTTTTTCATCGAGGAACATCTCGTAGTTGAAGCCCTCGGGCGGACGACCGCCGAGAACGCGTGCGATCTTTCCCGACTGGACGACACTGTCGATGAGGTCCTTTCCCGCCATCTCATAATCGACACCGAGCGCCACCCACCGCGCCGCCCAATCGACCTTCCACTGGAGCTTGGCGGCACCGCCCAGCGCCGATTGCTGAACGCGTGATCCATCCTCGTCATCAAAGGCTATGAGACCAGCATCGGCATCAATGACGTCAACTGCAACCTGCAGAACGCGCCCGCTCGATGGCGACAAGGGAAGTACTGGTGAATAGGTCTTTCGCCGATCTTCGCGGAGTGTCGGGAGCATCACGCTCATGATCGCATCCCAGCCGCGCAGAACCTTTCGAATAACTTCGTCGAAGCGGCCGCTCGAATAATAGTCAGTCGCCGAAAGGAACTCGTAACGGAAGCCAAAACGATCGAGGAAGCGCCGCAGCATGGCATTGTTGTGGTGCGCGAAGCTTTCATATTCGCCGAACGGATCCGGGATCCGCGTAAGGGGCTTACCAAGATTCCTTTCGAGAAGCTCCTGGTTGGGGACGTTTTCCGGTACCTTGCGCAGTCCGTCCATGTCGTCACTGAACGCGATGAGGCGAGTTGGATTGCCGCTAAGCTCTTCATAGGCATGACGGACAAAGCTCGTGCGTGCGACTTCGTTGAACGTACCGATATGCGGCAGGCCCGATGGTCCATAGCCGGTTTCGAACACGATTGGCGCGCCGCCGGGCTTTCCTTCCGGCCAGCGCTTCAGCAGCTTGCGCGCCTCTTCATATGGCCATGCTTTCGAGCGCATTGCGGCAGAACGGATGTCGTCAGCGGCCAAATTCGTTGCTCTTCTGTTCTCAAACCGGCAGGGTCTTGGCGATGAGCGCTCCTTTGCCTCTTCCCGCGCTTCACGCAACCCATGCTGGCATCTGGCTCGCAGCAGGAGACGGCGAGGTCCGTGAAGCGAGCCGAGGCGAAGCGATCGCTCGAGCTGCCGAGACTCCGCACATCATCCTTAATGCGCCGCTTGTCGGCCAGAGACTAGGCTATCCCGAGCTTAGCGGACTCGACCTTCTTGAGCTTTTCGCGTTCATCCACCCAGCGCGTTTTGCTGTTCCGACGGTCCCGGGCTTGTCGCGAGCGATCGGACTTAGACCGACGACAAACGAACCCGGTGCCGCTGCGCAGCTTCAGCGGATTGCCGGATCACTCATCGCCATTCTTTCTGACGCGAACTGGCGGGAACGCGAAGGCGCGTGGACGGCGAACGCAACGCTGCAGCGACTGGGCTGGGGGTGGGCGGCATTGATCGGTGCTCGCCTCGAGCGACCGCAAGGTGGCGAGCGAATGCTCTTTTCGCGCCTCAAGCAGTGGGAAGAAAGTGGCGATCGACCGCCGCCGCAAACACTATCAATCGACCCGTCGGAGGCGCGAAAAGAGCTCGACCGGCTGACGATGCGCAGGGAAGTCCGCAAGGGCCAGCAGGCGATGACAGAAGCAGTCGCCGCAATCTTCGGTCCAAAGCTGGCGAAAGGATCGCCGCACCTCCTTGTCGCCGAAGCGGGAACGGGCATCGGCAAAACCCTTGC
>DASRBJ010000009.1:0-3829 GCA_035653695.1 Sphingomicrobium sp. | reverse complement strand
CAAGCGGGGCATCGAAGCTCGCGGCAAGGCCGATCGGTTCGGGAAAGTTGGTGGTCGGTACGGCACCGATCGCGCCGTGGAGGGATTCGGTCCACCAATTATAAGCGGGAATGCTCAGTCGCGGGATTGCTGGAGCGACATTGACGAGCTGCCCGAGCTTCTCGTCGAGACTCATTTTCTGAACGAGGGTTGTTGCGAGCTTCTCGGCTCGTCTCCGAGCGGCGGGGTCTCGCGAGATCTGCGCGGGCGAAGGCGTCGCAGCGAACAGCATGCTCGCCAGCAGCGCGACACCGAACCGCTGCTGAAAAATCCGCCGCGCCAAGAATCGCCCCTCCCAATTTGTTAGCGCTAACGTAGAGTAGAGCCGAGGCGGAGCGCAACGAGGGGAGTTGAAGTCATGGCGATTGGCAAGAGTTTGAAGCACAGCGCCTGCGTTGGAATAGCGGCACTGCTTGCGTTCGAACCGTTGATCGCTGCGCCCGCACCGTCCGAGCACCGGATCGCAATCGATGCGACGAAAGCCGGCCCAACCATCAGCCGCGATATCTTTGGCCAGTTCGCCGAGCATTTGGGAAGCGGCATTTACGGCGGCATCTGGGTTGGTCGAGGATCACCAATTGCGAACGTTCGCGGCATCCGTAGCGACGTCGTCCAGGCGCTTCGCGCAATCGAAGTTCCCAATGTCCGCTGGCCCGGCGGTTGCTTTGCCGACAATTACCATTGGCGAAACGGGATCGGGCCCCAAGACAAGCGCCCGCAAACGCTTAACCCCGACTGGGGCGGCGTCATCGAACCCAATAGTTTTGGAACCGACGAATATTTCGATTTTCTTGGCCAGATTGGCGCGGACGCGTTCATTTCCGAGAACATCGGTTCAGGCACCGCCCAAGAGTCTGCGGATTGGTTTGAATATATGACGTCGGGCAAGCCGACGACGCTTGCAAACCTGCGCGCCGCGAACGGCCACGCCGCTCCCTACAGGATCAAGTATCTGGGCCTTGGAAACGAGAGCTGGGGATGCGGCGGCGCCATGTCCCCCGACCATTACGTTGAGGAGATGAAGCGCTTCTCGCACTACACGCGCAATTACAACCCGGCGCAGCAGTCGGGCAGCGCCGCAATGAAGCGCATCGCGGTCGGGTGGGACAGCGGCAACAGCGATTATACCGAAGCTGTGATGAAGGCCTGGAAGGACAAGGTCTGGAGCTGGGACATCGAAGGCGTTTCGCTGCACGGCTACACCATTCCCAACAGCTGGGAACAAAAGGGGCCGAGCTTCGGCTTTGGCGAAAGCGAATACGCGAAGGCGATCCGCGCCACGCTCAAGATGAAGGACTGGATCGCGCGCGAGACCGCGATCATGGATCGATACGATCCCGATCGGAAAGTCGGCCTTTACATCGACGAATGGGGGATCTGGACCGATCCCAATCCCGGGACCAACCCGGGCTTCCTCCAGCAGCAAAATACGCTTCGCGATGCGGTGATTGCTGGGCTCAACCTCGATATTTTCATGCGCAATGCTGAGCGCGTGCGGGGCTCGAACATCGCCCAGATGGTAAACGTGCTCCAGGCGATGATTCTGACTGACGGGCCGCGGATGGTCCGCACACCCACTTATTACGTCTACCGAATGTACGTCCCTTTCCACGACGCAACGCTCGTGCCGGTCGCCTTTGATCCTGGATCCTATATCTTTGGGACCATCAGCGTGCCGCAGGTCGACGCCGTCGCCGCTCGCGACAAAGCGGGTAACTTGTGGCTTGCGACGATCAACGTCGATCCGGACAAGCCGGCGCATTTTGTGGCAAGCATTAGTGGGATTAGCGCGCGCGACGCGGCAGGCGAGCTCCTGACCAGTTCAAGAGTTGACGCCCACAACAGTTTTGAAAGCCCGAACACGGTCATCCCGCGCACCTTTGCGGGTCATGTCGCAAGAGGCACGGTTGAATTCGACTTGCCACCGGCGGCAATCGCGGTTGTTCAAGTTCGATAGCCGCTTCATCGGCCGCGTGGGCAGCTAGCGCGCGTCTTGGCTATATGATGCTGAGCACATGTCCCCAGCGGCCTTCGTGGAGAAGCTGGCGGACGGCCATCTCGTCGAGCGGCGTGTCGAAGGTGACCCCGCATTGCTCGGAGCCATTCCACGCGACCGCAGCATTGAGCGTCATCGAACCGACCGCGATCCGCATGTTTTTTCCTGAAACGGGGAGGTTTCGACCGCGGAGCTTCGCGCCGGTCGAGCACAAGTCCTCGATGATGACATGCTGCAAGCTCTCCTCGGCAACCGATGCGCCGGCGAGAACCACCCTTTTGCGGCGCGCTCGGCGTCGGCCGCCCGGCTGATCAATACGCTTGCCAAATTCCGGCATTAGAAGGTCTCCGCGAACCCGTTCAACGCGTTCGAGCTAAGTTGATTTACTTTCGATAAGGTCAACGCGGGGCGGAGCTTTTGACTAACATAGATTAGACGCGCTTTATTCGAAGGTGGCTGATTTGGCTCCCATCACCCGTTTTCCGTGCCGTTTTCCAACGGCTGTATTTACCTGCGAGTAAGGGACGACTGCTAGTGAGGACGCTTCGTCGAACTGTGCATCGATTGGCGTGATGAATATTCGAGCTGAGATTCTCGGTGGGGCAGAAGAGCGAAAGACGAGGCTTCTCGTCCGCAAGAAGCCCAAGCAGGTCGAAGCGACCGGACTTACGGACATTGTCATTCCACGCGAGGAAGTTCGCCGAACCGATATGCGGCGTGAAGACCGCCCCCCCGCCGACGGCAAGATCTACCGCGCGCGTTTCCGCGATTGCGACCATGAGGTCGAACTTCTGAACCTCTCGGGTGGCGGCGCAATGATCCGGGGACGCCTTTCACCCAACATCGATGAACCTCTTGAGCTCTTCCTGTCCGAAGGCGAGTCCATCGAATGTCTGGTACGATGGGTGAGAGACATGCGGATCGGCCTTGAACTTGCGCACGAAACCAAGGTCCAGTGTACCGAAGAGAAGAGAGTCGAACTTCTCCGCGAGGTCGTTCGCGAGCGCTTCCCGGCCGAAGAGCTCGAAATGGTCAAACTGGAATCGAAAGAGACCGATCACCGCCGCGCCGACCGTCACCCGCTCATCTGGTTCGGGGAGTTGCATCACAATTCCCACCGATGGACCGTTCGGCTTCGCAACATTTCCGAGACCGGCGCACTCATCGAGTTCACCGGCGCACTCCGCCTTGGATCCGAGGTCGAGCTTGATCTCGGCGCCTCCGGAAAGCTCGCGGCGACCGTCAGCTGGGCTGTTGGCGATCATGCGGGCCTCGAATTTGCCGAGCCGTTCGACCTTGCACAGCTCGCCAAGTCGAAGCCGCGCGTTACTTCAACGACCTGGCTCCGCCCGGCTTACCTCGAGGGCGAGACCGCCGAGGATTCTGCGTGGGACGACGCCTGGAACCGTCTGTCGGTCGATGAGCTACGCTTCGAACTCGAAGGATATCTGAAGCGCTAAGCCGCGCGTTCTCGCTCGCACGGGTTTTCTACTGATATGAGTCTCGCGAGACACGCTTTCACGGGCGACGGGTCGATGCCGGCGAGTGTCGCCTCAGCCTAATTCCGCCGCTTTAAGCGGTGCGCGCGTCGTTCTTGCCCGAGACGATTAGCACCTCGTCACCTTTGGAAACGACATCAAACAGCTTTGCGGCGAAATCCTTCGGCACGCCGACGCAGCCGTGGGTTGCAAAGCCCCACCGAACATTGCTGCCGTGGATCGAAACGCCATCGTTGGTGAGACGCAAGGTGTAGGGCATTGGCGCGTCGCCGTAGGTCGCGGACTTATGGTCTTT
>DASRBJ010000008.1:0-4934 GCA_035653695.1 Sphingomicrobium sp. | reverse complement strand
GGACATCAGGTACATTCCGCAGGCGATCACCACCATTTCGAGCGCGCAAGTCGAAGACCAGCAACTGCGCTCGATGGGAGACCTGCTGCTTTTCGTTCCGGGAGCCTCTTATGGGGCTGGGGAAGGCAATCGTGATCAGGTGGTGCTGCGCGGCAATTCGAGCACCGCCGATTTTTTCGTCGATGGCATTCGGGACGACGTTCAATATTTCCGGGATTTCTACAACGTCGATCGGGTCGAAGTCTTGAAAGGGCCCGACGCAATGATCTTCGGCCGCGGCGGCGGCGGCGGAATCGTCAATCGCGTGCTAAAGCGGCCAAGTCTTTCCAATGAGAGCCACGTTAGCTCTTCAATCGACAATTGGGGCGCCAAGCGGATCACCGCTGACGTCGATAAGCGGTTGGCGGATAGCTTTGGCCTGCGCCTGGATTCGATGTTCGAGGATAGTGACGGTTTCCGGCACTATGACAATTTGCGCCGCTACGGAATCAATCCGACGGCGGCACTGCTCGCCGGTGGGCAGACACGCGTCGATCTAGGCTTTGAACATTTCCACGACGAGCGGACCGCGGACCGGGGCGTTCCAGCTGATGGTAATCAGCCGCTGCACGGCTACACCCGCGCCTTCTTCGGTGATCCACGGGTCAGCTACTCAAGAGCAACCGTCGATATCGCCACGCTCACAGCCAAACATGAGTTCACCAGCTCTCTCGACCTTCGCAACCACACGGAATACGGAACCTATCGAAAGTTCTACCAGAACGTCTTCCCCAACAGCTTCGACCCGGCGACGAGCACCGTTGCGCTTGCGGGGTACAACAACCGCAACAATCGAACGACCCTCTACACGCAGACTGATCTCGTTTGGCGCACGCGCAGTGGCGGGTTCAACCAGACCGTGCTTTTCGGCTTCGACCTCGGATCAGAGCGTTCCCGCAACAGGCATCTAACTGCGAGCTTCGTTCAGGGCGGAACGACGCCATTATCCCAACCAACCATCAGCGCCGAGGTAAGGTTCGCTGCCGGCGCGAGCGATGCCAACAACCGGGTCTCGCTCTCCTACGCGGGCATCTACGTCCAGGATCAGGTCAGGATCGGAACGTGGTTCGAGATTATCGCAGGAGCGCGTTTCGACGCCTTGAAGACCAAACTCCAGGACTTGCGACTTTCGTCTGGGCAACTGTTCGACCGCCGCGACAACCTGTGGTCACCGCGGATTGGCATCGTTTTGAAGCCACGCCGCCGCCTATCCTTTTATGCGAGCTACAGCCGTTCCTATCTCCCCCAATCGGGTGATCAGTTCAGCAGCCTCACAAGCGTTACCGCCGGGCTGCAGCCGGAACGGTTCGACAACCACGAAGTCGGCGCCAAGCTTCAACTCCCTGGCGGGATACTCGCGACAATAGCGGCCTATCAGCTCGACCGAACGAATACCCGCGCAACGGACCCCACGAATCCGGCCCTTTTAGTTCTCACGGGTGCGCAGCGCAGTCACGGCGTGGAAGTGGGGCTGGAGCGCAGCGTCACCGCTCGCTGGCTCGTCTCGATGGGATACGCGCTGCAAAATGCGACGATCGTCAGCGCGACCACCTCCGCTCCGGCTGGCCGTGCTGTCCCGCTCGTTCCGCGGCAGAGCTTTTCGATGTGGAACCGCTACGCGCTCTCGAGGCGGACGGGCGTTGGAATGGGATTGATCACCCGCTCGAAGTCATACGCGACGATCAGCAACGCCGTGAAGCTTCCGGGCTACGTTCGCGTGGACGCGGCACTGTCTTACAAGCTTGCAAGCAGTGTCGATGTCCAGGTCAACGTCGAAAACCTTTTTGGGGTACACTACTTTCCAACAGCGAGCGCAGACAACAACATCATCCCCGGTGCACTCCGAACCGTAAAGGCAACTCTGGCGTTCAAATATTAGTCAGCAATCGCAAAATGCGCTGAAGGGAGCCACGCATCACCACCATTCAAATGGTAGAGAAACCCTCGCTTACTGCGAAAGCTCGGACGCCCGAGACTTGATGCGTTTAAGGTCGCGAACGAACAAGGCGCGTTCTTCACGCCTGCGGTCTTCTTCGGGAATGCGGAGTAGGAAACTCGGATGAACGGTAATCCAGCACTCGCTACCGTCGGCGAGCTTTAGCGCCGTGCCGCGGTTCTTTCCAATCGGCATCGCCTTGCCAAAAAGGCTATGGGCTGCCGTGGCGCCAAGTGCGACCGTGACCGGCGGTCGGATCAGTTCGCGCTCGTGTTGGAGCCACCAACGGCATGCGTCGATCTCGCCCGATCCCGGCTTACTGTGGATGCGCTTCTTGCCACGCTGCTCGAACTTGAAGTGCTTCACCGCGTTCGTCACATAAACCTTCGACCGGTCAATCCCTGCTTTTTCGAGCGCTGCGTCGAACAGCTGGCCTGCCGGACCAATGAACGGTCTTCCCGCGACATCCTCCTGGTCGCCCGGCTGCTCGCCGACAAACAGGATCGAGGCATTGAGTGGTCCTTCGCCGAAGACCGTCTGCGTTGCGTTCCGGTAAAGATCGCAACGCGTGCATTTGCGGGCATCGTTGAGAAGCGCCTCCCATGAAGCGCGGAGGTTCCCACCCGGCTCAACGCGTTGCTCGGCTTCAAGAGCCTTGGCAAGTCCCTCCTTGGCGGCGGAGCGATCAATCATTTCCAGTTCCCGGCTGCGAGCACCTGCGATCAACGACTGAACGAGCGAAGTCTCCGGCATGTTTCGCCAGTACTTCTTAGGCATCTCCTTCAGCATGGAGCGGACCTTCAGCCGCGCGGGGTTGAAGATATTCGAATAATAGGTGCGCCATGCTTCCTCGAGTGGGTCGCCAGAAGGTGTCTCGGCGCGGAAAGCGCCGGGTCCTTCGAACAAGCGCTTTGTGTCCCACTGAATCGACAACCGCGGTGTCAGGATCGACCAGTTCATGTTGGCAAATCGCCTCACGAAAAAGCCGGAGGCAAGTCGCACGATATGATGTTCGGGTTCGAAAAACGCGACAAAACGCTCGCCCATTTCTCGGAAGCGGACGAATGCGTGCATCTTGTGAACGTCACGCTCGACTTCCTTCTCGAGCTTAAGGAGACGCCTAACCAGGGGGTCTGCTTCGTCGCCGAGGCTATCACGCGCGGTCTTCAGGCGCAGAATCATCGAATAGAGCAGTGCAAAGCGCCCTTCGTCAGAATGGCAGACTACGCGTCTCGCAAGTTCGACAAAGCGCCGCGGCACCGCGAAGCCACGAGCGGGAATTCGCTCGGCGTCGGAGCCAAACAGATCTGTTTCGCCGCCAGCTACCTGCCACACGATCGCGTCGGCTGGAACTCCGGCCTCGGCAAGTCCACGCGCTGCCTCACGCCAGCCCTCGAAGTCGTCGGGCTCATTTAGCGTTACGCGGTACGTATCAACCATTGGCCACGCGCGAACCATCTCAGTTCGCGAACAGCTCCAGCTGTTGCTGCTTTGGGGCAACGAGCGAGCGAAGATCGCTCCGGTCCAGAAGCAATGAGGGACGCCAGTCGGTCGCGCTAATGAAGGGGCGCACTTTAGCGATCGAGGAAGTCAGTGGCGCAACGTCGCCCAAGGCGAGCTTGCGCCAACGCCTCGATGCGACAATCCGCTCGACCGCCTTGCTGCCAAGTCCCGGCACGCGCAGCAGCATTTCCCTCGAGGCGCGGTTGACGTCGACCGGAAAGCTTTCGCGGTATTTAAGAGCCCACGAGAGCTTTGGATCGATTTCGAGCGAGAGCATGCCATTTTCGTCCGTCGTGTCTTGCACGTCGCTCAGCGTGAAGCCGTAAAATCGCATCAGCCAGTCGGCCTGGTAGATCCGGTGCTCGCGCATCAGTGGCGGGCGTTTCAGTGGCAGTATGCAGCTTGCATCCGGGATTGGGGAAAAGGCGGAATAATAGACCCGGCGGAGCGCGAAGCGTTCGTAGAGCTTGCTTGCATTGGCAACAATATCGCGGTCATTCGCCCGATCGGCACCGATGATCATCTGCGTCGACTGCCCGGCCGGCGCAAATCGCGGGGCGCACTTGAAACGTTTGGCGCCGTCTTCCGCGGCAGCGATGGACGACTTCATGGTTCCCATTGCACCTTCAATGCGACCAAGGTCCTTTTCCGGCGCAAGCTCATGCAATGCGCGCTCCGTCGGCAGTTCGACGTTGATCGAAATGCGATCCGCATGAAGCCCGGCAAGGTGCACCAGTTCTGGGTCGGCATCGGGTATAGTCTTCAAATGGATATAGCCCCGAAAGTCGTGGTCCTCGCGTAGTGTGCGCGCAACCTCGACAATTTGCTCCATCGTGTAATTGGATGAGCGGATGATACCTGACGAAAGGAACAAACCCTCGACATAGTTCCGCTTGTAAAAAGCGATGGTTAGCTGAACAATTTCGTCGATGCTGAAGCGAGCGCGGCGGACCTTGGAACTCTTGCGGTTGATGCAATAGGCGCAATCAAAGATGCAGCTGTTGGTAAGAAGGATCTTGAGCAGCGAAATGCATCGGCCGTCAGGTGCATAGGCGTGACAAATACCCATGCCTTCGCTCGAGCCAACACCCTTGCCGCCGAGGCTGTCGCGCGTTGTCGTGCCCGACGACGCGCAAGAGGCGTCGTATTTCGCCGCATCGGCCAGAATTGCGAGCTTTGCTTTAAGATCAAGACGCGACACGAGTTCGTGTTATGTTCTCCCCATCGAGCTGTCCATACCGCCCTTGAGCCGTAGCTTGCCGCGACGGCCGCCGGGCCGTACGGGCGAATGATGGTCAAATGCGCGTTCAAGATTGCCATTTCGCTCCTGCCCCTCGTCGCGATTGCTGCGGCCGAGCCGCCAACTGCCGCCGTCACACCGATGACGCCGGACGTGATTGCCAGCTATAACGAAGTGATGCCGTGGGCCGATTTCGTTCGGCGCGAAATCATGATC
>DASRBJ010000007.1:0-6574 GCA_035653695.1 Sphingomicrobium sp. | reverse complement strand
CATCATTGTCAGCATGCCTTTTTCGGCTTCGTCATGTTCATCTTCGATTTCACCGACGATTTCCTCAACGACGTCTTCAATGGTGACGAGGCCTTCAGTGCCGCCAAACTCGTCGACGACGATCGCGAGATGGACCCGTTGGGCTCGCATCCGAGCAAGCAGCTCGATGACACCCATGGATTCCGGGACAAACAGCGGTTCACGCATCAACGCCCCGATCGACCGGTCTCGCGCGGCGTCGACGTTCGCAATGAACACGTCCTTGATGTGGACCATTCCAACGACTTGATCGAGGCTTTCGCCGTAAACCGGAAGACGGCTGTGGCCTGCATCGGCGAAGGCGCGCACCAGGTCATCGAAGCCGATGCTGGACGGTACGGCAATGATGTCGCCGCGCGTGACGCAAATATCGCCCGCGGTCTGCTCGCCGAAGTGCAGCAGGTTGCGCAGCATTTGGCGCTCGGCCGGCGACAGGTCGCCGGCTACGGGACGCGAGTCCTCGGCTTCGTCGATAGCTTCTTCGATCTCCTCGCGAAGGGTCGGCTCGGACTCTTCACCGAAGATGAGGTGTCGCATGCCGCGCCAAAGGCGCGATCCGCCCTCGTCATGCCGCGTCGCCATCAGGCGAGCTCCTCGTAGGGATTGGCGATGCCGATGCGCTCCAGGGCACGAATTTCGCGCGATTCCATCTCGGCGGCCTCGTCCTCGACGTGGTGATCATAGCCGAGGAGGTGAAGTGTGCCGTGGACGACTAGGTGACTCGCATGCTCCTCGAGCGTGGTGCCTTTCTCGAGCGCTTCAGCCTCGCAGACTCCACGCGCAAGGACTATGTCACCAAGCAATAATTCAGGTCCGGCAACATTTGCCGATGACAGATCCTCCTGGTCGAGCATTGGAAACGACAGGACGTTGGTCGCTCTGTCCTTGCCGCGCCACTGCGCATTGAGCAGCCGCACCTGCTCATTGCTCGTGAGACGCACGGATAGCTCGACCAAGCGCTCGCTGCTGCTTAGCTGTGGAAAAGCGCTCTCGGCGATCGCAGCTTGCGCGGCGCGCTCGACGATCTGCTCCCAGGAGCTGCTACTGTCCCATTCCTCATCGGCTTCGAGCGCGATTTCGAGCATCATGCTCCCACGTCTCGGATGGCATTGGGTCCTTCGTAAGCGTCGACAATGCGGCCGACGAGCGGATGACGCACGACATCAGCGGCCGTAAACCGGACTACCGCAATGCTCTTCACACGTTCAAGCCTGCCAACCGCATCGGCAAGTCCGGATTTGCTCGGATCGGGCAAGTCAACCTGGTGCGGGTCACCGCAAATCACCATTCGGCTGCGCATTCCAAAGCGTGTGAGGAACATTTTCATCTGCAGCGGCGTCGTGTTCTGCGCTTCGTCGAGAATGATGAATGCATCATTGAGCGTGCGTCCACGCATGAAAGCCAAAGGCGCAATCTCGATTTCACCGCTTGCGATCCGGCGCTCGACCTGCTCGGTCGGCAGCATGTCGTAAAGCGCATCGTACAGAGGGCGCAGGTACGGATCGACCTTTTCCTTCATGTCCCCTGGGAGGAAGCCGAGGCGCTCGCCGGCTTCCACTGCGGGCCGTGACAGGATGAGACGGTCAACACTGCCGCTGATGAGCTGGGATACCGCCTGCGCAACAGCGAGATACGTCTTTCCGGTGCCCGCCGGTCCCAAGGCGAAAATCATGTCGTCCTGCGCGAGGGCTTCCATGTAGGCGGTCTGGACGGCCGACCGCGGGACGATCGTTTTCTTGCGCGTTCGGATCATCACCCGCGGCGCCGATGTGACCTCGTCCTGTATGATGCCGTCGAGATTGGGCTGAGCTGCCATTCCAAGCACCGCTTCGACGGCCTCGGAGTCCACGTCATGGCCATGATCAAGTCGATTGTAGAGACCGATCAGCACGTCACGCGCGCGCGCCGCGGCATCCGCTTCGCCTTCGATCTGCACGCGATTGCCGCGCGCGGCGATATGGACGCCAAGCCGATTTTCGATCGTGATCAAATGACGGTCATAATCGCCAAAGAGCGGTCCGAGCAGGTAAGGCTGCTCGAATTCAAGCTCGAGACGCGCTCGGTCGGCGACGGCGGCGAGATCACGCCGCGCCATCAGGCCGCCGCCTTCTGGCGCTCGGCGCCGGTCATGCTGTTAGGCCCAGCGCCGACTAGCGTAACATCAACAACTTCGCCGATCCCGCGAGGCGTTTGAAGGTGCACGGACTGGAGCCAAGGCGACCGGCCGATCATCTGCCCAGCGAGTCTGCCGGCGCGTTCGATCAGCACCTTGGTCTTTGTGCCTACCTTCGAACGATTGAAGGCGAGCTGGTGTTCGCTGATTCGTGCCTGCAGTCGTTGAAGGCGTTCGTCCTTGATCTCGCGCGGAATCTGGTCCTCCATTGATGCGGCCGGAGTGCCTGGCCGTGGGCTGTATTTGAATGAATAAGCGGAGGCGTAACGCACCGCATCGACAATTCGGAGCGTCTCCTCGAAATCCTCTTCGGTTTCTCCCGGGAAGCCGACGATGAAGTCACCGGAGATCGCAATATCGGGGCGGGAGTGTCGCATCTTCTCGATTATGCCGAGATACGTGTCGGCCGTGTGACTGCGGTTCATTGCCTTCAGAATGCGATTGCTCCCCGACTGCACCGGAAGGTGCAAGTAAGGCATCAGTTTCTCGACGTCGGCATGCGCGGCGATGAGCGCATCGGTCATGTCTGCCGGGTGGCTGGTCGTGTAGCGGATGCGTTCAAGCCCATCGATCACCGACAGTGCGCGGATCAGATCCGCAAGACCCCGCTCTTGGTTGTTCCACGCGTTGACGTTCTGGCCGAGGAGGACGATTTCCCGAGCGCCGCACGCGACGAGTTGATGCGCCTCGTTCACAATGTCGTCCCATGGCCGCGAGATCTCCGCGCCACGGGTATAGGGCACGACGCAGTAAGTGCAGAACTTGTCGCACCCTTCCTGCACGGTGAGGAATGCACTTGGGCTCGCCTTGCGCCGCGCCGGGAGCGCGTCAAACTTGCTGATTGCCGGCATATCGGTGTCGACGGGTCGCAGCCCGCGCGATGCTTCCGCAACAAGTTCAGGGAGCCGGTGATAGGCTTGGGGACCAACGACAAGGTCGATGAGCTTGGAACGTCGCTTGGCTTCAACGCCCTCCGCCTGGGCCACACAGCCGGCAAGGGCAATGATCGGCTTTGGACCATCAGCTCGATTAAGCCTTCCAACGTCCGAATAGGCCTTCTCGGCGGCTTTCTCGCGGATATGGCACGTGTTCAGCACGACGAGGTCTGCTTCCTCGCCTTCGGAGGCCGCGCTCATCCCGTTGCCAGTGAGAAGTTCGGACATGCGCTCTCCGTCGTAGACGTTCATCTGGCAGCCGAAACTTTTGATCTTGAAAGTCTTAGGAGTCATTCTGCCTTACCTATAGGCGAGTGCTCGAGCGACGTTAAGCCAAGGCTTTGGGCGATCGATGCGCGCGCTTCGCTCGTAAGTTGCTTGCGGTCCATTCTTCGATCGAGGGGAGGGAGGAGGCGAACAGTCGCGCGAAATGGACCTCGGCGTCGAAGGATGCGCAAGATATTCGCGCGGCCGCTTTCGAGGTACCAGCCGATCACGGCTCGATTCTCATGATAATCGACGGCAACAGGGTGGATGCTGACATCTTCGGGCGTGAAATTCACGGCTTCCAACAAGGTCGAGTGAAAAGCGAGAAGATGTGTGCCGGGACCGGTGGTTCCTTCGGGAAAGACAAGAACAGGCTGGGTTCCTTCGAGCGCTCGGGCGAGCGTTAGCGCCTGATCCCGCGCGGCTTTCCGGTGAGTGCGCTTCACGTAAACCGTTCCGTTCTGGTCCGCCAGCCAGTGGATCAGCGGATGCCCCAATTGATCCTTTGAAACGAACGCGCATCCTGTCGCTCCGCCGAGCACCAGAACGTCGAGCCAGCTCGTGTGGTTTGCAACGAGGAGCGAACGCCGCTTGGGCGCTTTGCCCTCAAGGCTCACCCTTGCGCCAAGGATCCATGCGGCAGCGGCGAGGAAGCGCTTGGGCCATCCGGACTTTCCGAAGAGAGTCTTCGTTGCGACGTGCAAGGGCGCGAGAAACGCGAATAGACCCAGCAGGGCTGCGACGCGCACAACCGCGCGTCCATTCAGCCGGGAAGCTGGCGCACTATCGTTCGCGGTTGAGTGAGACGCCGTATAGCTCCATTCGGTGGTCGACGAGACGAAAACCGAGTTTCTCCGCTATTCGCTTTTGCAGCAGCTCGAGTTCGTCGTCGCTGAACTCGATTACCTTGCCCGTCTCGACATCGATCAAATGGTCGTGGTGGTTCTCGGAAACAGCCTCATAGCGTGAGCGGCCATCGCCGAACTCGTGACGTTCAAGAATTCCGGCTTCCTCGAACAGCCGCACGGTCCGGTAAACCGTTGCAATCGAGATGTTCGGGTCAATTGATGCCGCTCGCTCGTGAAGCGTCTCGACGTCGGGGTGATCTTCGCTGTCACCGAGTACTCGCGCGATTACTTTGCGCTGCTCGGTGATGCGAAGTCCTTTGTCGGCGCACAGCGCCTCTATGTCGATTGTGCGCGTCATGCGCTCAAATTAGGTGCGCGGCTCGCCAAGGTCCAGCACGCGCTTATTTGGCCGCGCGCCCAGTGCGCCGCTTCGTGCCCAGGCCAATCGACTTTGCAAGGGTGCGTCGCTGTTCGGCGTAATTGGGCGCGACCATCGGATAGTCCGTCGCGAGCCCCCATTTCTGACGGTACTGATCCGGCGTCATGTTATAGTGAGTCATGAGGTGCCGTTTCAGCATCTTTAGTTTCTTGCCGTCTTCGAGGCACACGATGTAGTCCGGCTTGACGGACGAACGAACCGAAACCTTCGGCTCCGGCTTCGGCTCCGGAGCAGTTGCGTTGCCAGCGATCCCCGTGAGCGCCGCGTGAACATTCTGGATAAGGTTAGGCAAGTCATTGACCGCGACGCTATTATTGCTGACGTGCGCGGCGACGATGTCAGCCGTTAGCGTCAATAGCGTGTCTTCGCCATTTTCTAGATCAGACATGAACTAAGTTCCCCTCGAGCAGAGTAAGTGCAATCAAAGATCGCACTAGAGGCTTTATTACGCTTCCGATTCTTCCGGCGCAACAACACGGTGGAAACCTGATTAAGTTAAGATAACTTAATTAAGCTTGCAGGCGAGCGTAATCGCATCGAATCGCTTTCCATCCGGCGAATGATAATAGTTGCGACGTCTCCCGACGGGTGAAAAACCGGCAGATTGATACATCAGCACGGCTGGGTTTCCATCGCGAACTTCAAGATGCACTCGGGCAACTTCGTCGTTTCGTGCTCGTTCCATGAAGTCCTCAAGCAAACGGCGTCCAACTCCACGTCGATGATGTGTCGGAAGTACTGCAAGTAGCAGTAGTTCCGACTCATCGGCGACAGTTCGAATGAGCGAAAAGCCAACCGTCTCTCGCCCAGTCTCCCGCGCGAGGACCAGCGCGACACCACCCATCGGCAGGATTCCAGCGAGCTGCGAGCGTGTCCACGCTTCGCCGAAATGCTGGCCGAACGCGGCATCCATGACCGCCATCACGCCGTCGAGATCGTCGGATGTTCCAGGTTCGATCTCAAGTTGCCGTTCAATGGTCGCCATCACGCCGCCTCGGGAACGCGCGCGTCGGGAGCACGGGCATAGACCGGCTTGGCGGGAAGTGTGCGAAGATCCTTAGGGAGTCGCAGGGCGTTGGCGGCGGAAGGAAGCTCGTCGCGCGCCTCGCCCCAGCCCCTTGCTGCAACGAGCTCGTGAGCGCCAGAGCCATAGATGATTGGAGCCGTAATCTCCCTTGCCGCCGCCGGACGGGCGCTTCTTATTCCGCTGACGGGTTCCAGCGTACCGGCCGCGAATTGCTGGATGAACAATTCGCCATGGCCGCCCACGATCGCAGCAGCAACTTCTTCTTCATCGCCGTTCGCTCCGGCGACAAGCAGTCCGAGCGATGACATTCCCGCGATCATTGCATCCCAGCCGATCGAAAGTCCCTGCGCCGCAGCAATCGCGACACGGATACCGGTAAAACTTCCGGGCCCCACGCCAACCAGGATATGGTCGGCACTCCGCCCGTCGAGGAGCTCGGCAATCATTGGAACGAGACGCTCGGCGTGCCCACGGCCAATATTTTCATCGACGCGGCCAATACACGCGCCGTCCGCTTCGAACAGGGCAGCGGTGCAGGCAGCAGTCGAGGTGTCAAAGGCGAGAAGCATTTCGAGAAGGATAGTGGTCACATGCGGCTCAACGCCGCAAGTCCCTGAAAGTTAAACGGCCTCCACGCTTTCGACTTCCGGCACATAGTGACGGATGAGACTCTCGATCCCTCGCTTCAACGTGATCGTCGAAGACGGGCAGCCAGAACACGCGCCGTGCATCGAAAGATAAAGATGCCCCTCCCGGTAGCCCTTGTAAACAATGTCGCCGCCGTCCTGCGCGACCGCGGGTCGGACGCGGGTCTCGATCAGCTCCTTGATCTGGTCGATGATGTCG
>DASRBJ010000006.1:0-3298 GCA_035653695.1 Sphingomicrobium sp. | reverse complement strand
ATGTGCAACTTTATACCGTTGCACCGGTTGCTTATCATGAGCGGATCGAGGCACCGGGCACCGTCGATTTCGACAATGATCAATCGACAGCGGTGCTCTCGCCGTTCAACGGCCCGGTCGTCCGAACGCTTGTTGCGCTCGGCCAGCACGTGACCAAAGGACAGCCGTTGGCGCTTGTGCAATCGGCCGACTATGCATCGGCGTTGGGGACGTATCGCAAAGCCGTCGTTACCGCACGCAACGCGGAGCGGCTCGCGGCAGCGGATCGCGACCTTGCCGCACACAACGGGATCTCGGCCCGCGAGAACCAACAGGCACAGACGGATGCCGCGAGCGCCGTTGCCGACCGCGAAGCAGCACTTCAGACGCTCATCTCGTTGAACGTCGATCGCGGGACGATCGCCGCGGTGAACGCGGGACGGCAAGCGGTCGCGCCGGCAGCGATCATCCGCGCGCCCGTCTCAGGAATCGTCGTCGACAAGCAGGTCACTCCTGGCCAGCTTCTTCAGGCTGGAAGCAGCCAGACCTTCACGGTCGCGAACCTTTCACAGGTGTGGGTACTGGCGCAGCTTTCGAGCAGTGACCTTTCCAAGGTTGCTGTTCACGATCTCGCCGATATCGACCCTGGTAATGGCAGCGGAATCTTCCACGGTACAGTGAACAACATCTCCGCGAGCGTGGATCCAAACACCCGCGCAGTCACCGCACGTATCGTTGCGCCGAACCCTAGCGGCCTGCTCAAGAAACAGATGTATGTCGATGTCTCGATCCAGTCGGCACGGGCCACGACGGGCTTCCTCGTTCCCGTCTCTGCTATCCTTCGCGACGAGGAGAACCTCCCCTTTGTCTATGTCGCGCTTTCCGACGGGAGCTTCGCGCGGCGCCATGTGACGCTCGGCTATCGCGACAGCCAGCATTACGACGTGACCAGCGGGCTTTCGAGTGGCGAGCGGATCGTCGCCAATGGAGCAATATTCCTCCAGTTCATGCAGAGCCAATGAACGACGAACCGGACGTGCCGCCGGCGAGGGGTTCCTCGTTCATCAACAGAATAGTCGCCGCGAGCCTCGGCCAACGAGTGCTCGTGATTGTTCTCACCCTGCTCGTTCTTGGCGCGGGCCTTCGAGCTTGGAATCGACTGCCGGTCGATGCCTATCCCGACCTCTCGCCGCCGATGGTCGAGATCATTACGCAATGGCCTGGCCATTCCGCCGAAGAAGTCGAGCGGCTGATCACGGTTCCAACCGAGATCGCCATGAACGGTATCCCCCACGAAAATAATCTCCGCTCGATTTCGCTTTATGCTCTTTCCGATGTGGTGATCACGCTCGACCAGAACACCGATCGCAATTTTGCGCGTGAGCAGGTGTTCCAGCGGATCGGCGACATCAGTCTCCCGTCCGGAGTGACCCCGTCGGTGACACCGCTGACCTCGCCGTCGGGGCTCATCTATCGTTATACCCTGCAAAGTCCTGATCGCTCGCCGACCGAACTCAAGACCTTCGAGGATTGGGTCGTTGAGCCACAGTTCAAGTCTGTTCCGGGCGTTGCCGATGATTCCGGGTTTGGCGGCGGAACAATGCAATATCAGGTGCTGCTCGACCAGAACCGCTTGGCGGGCGCAGGACTATCGCCGCAGCAGGTCGAGTCCGCGCTTACGGCAAACAACAGCAATGGTGGTGGCGGATTCTACTCGGAAGGCGGCCAGTTCTACTACGTGCGCGGGCTCGGCCGCATCCAGACGGTGCAGGACATCGAAAATGTCGTCGTCGCCGTCCATGACGGAATTCCGACACTGGTGAAGGACGTTGGCCGAGTAGCCCTGGGGATTGCGCCGCGGCTTGGCGAGTTCGGAATTGGAAACGAAAATGATGCGGTCGAAGGCGTCATCATGCTCCGGACCGGCGAGAAGACGCAGGACGTCCTCAAGGGAGTCGAAGCGAAGACGCAGGAGCTCAACACCAGCATCCTTCCCAAGGATGTGAAGGTTGTGCCGTTTTACGACCGCTCCGAGCTTGTTCACCAGACGGTAGTGACCGTCGAAGGTAATCTCCTTCGCGGAATGCTCCTCGTTGTCGTCGTGTTGATCTTCTTCCTCTACGACGTTCGTTCCGGGCTGATTGTCGCCGTGACGATCCCGCTGTCGCTTCTGTTCGCGTTCGCCTGTCTCGATCTCCAGAATGCTTCCGCCAACCTGCTGTCGATCGGCGCGATTGACTTCGGCATCCTTGTCGATGCCGCGGTCATCATGGTCGAGAACATCTACCGTCGCCTCGCGGAGCGCGGCGAGGGCGACGCGAACACGTTGCAGATCATTCGCGATGCGGCGGCCGAGGTTGACCGGCCGCTCGTTTATTCGGTCGTGGTAATCGTCGTCAGTTTCCTTCCGATCTATGTCTTGTCGGGACCATCGGGGGTCCTCTTCAAGCCAATGGCGGACACGATGATTTTCGCGCTGATCGGTTCGCTCCTTGTAACGCTCGCGCTTCTTCCGGTCCTGTGCTCCTGGCTCATGCGAAGCGGCGTTCGGGAGCGTCGGAACGCGATCTTTGAGCGCATTCGTTCGGCCTATACGCGTGGCCTCGATTATTGCCTTGGACGGCCGCGCGGCACCGCGCTGTTCTCGGCCTTGCTTCTTGTTGCATCGCTTCTTGTCGCATCCGACCTCGGCGCTGAATTCATGCCTCACCTCGACGAGGGCGCGTTGTGGGTTCGAGCGACGATGCCCTACACAATCTCGTTCGATGAATCGGCGAAAATAACCCCCAAGATCCGCGCTATCCTCGCGTCGTTTCCCGAGGTGACGACCGTTGCATCGGAGCATGGCCGGCCGGACGACGGGACGGATGCGACGGGCTTCTTCAATGCCGAGTTCTACGTGGGGCTCAAGCCGTACAGCGAGTGGCATGGCGCCTATCACGACAAGGCGGCGCTAATCGCGGCAATCGACAAGAAACTTCAATCGTTTCCCGGTATAACCTTCAACTACACGCAGCCTGCGGAAGACGCGGTCGACGAAGCCGAAACCGGCCTCAAAAGCGCGCTCGCCGTGAAGATATTCGGACCCGATCTCAATACGCTCGAGGAGAAGGGCACCCAAATCAAGGCGGTCCTTGGGCACGTGCGCGGCATTCATGACGTGACGTTGGTGCAGGAGCTCGGCCAGCCGAGCCTCACCATCAAGGTCGATCGCGAGAAGATCGCGCGCTACGGGATCAATGTCGACGACATCAACAACCTGATCCAGGTCGCAATTGGTGGCGATGTCGCAACGCAGGTCGTCCAGCAGGAAAAGGAA
>DASRBJ010000005.1:0-6254 GCA_035653695.1 Sphingomicrobium sp. | reverse complement strand
TTTTAATCGTCGCTCCGATGTCGGGACACTATGCGACTCTGCTGCGAGGCACGGTCGAGCGATTGCTGCCGAGCTGCGACGTCTACATCACCGACTGGCGCGACGCGAAGCTCGTTCCTTTGTCTGACGGCAGCTTCGATCTCGATGACTATATCGATTACCTCGTCGAATATCTCGAACTCATTGGCAAGAAAACCGGGGCTCGCCCGCATATGCTTGCCGTCTGCCAGCCTGCTGTGCCGGCGTTTGCCGCAACGGCACTGATGGGCGAGGACAGGAACCCGTTCCGACCCAAGTCGCTCACCATGATGGGCGGCCCCATCGACACGCGCCAGGCTCCGACCGCGGTGAACACCCTCGCGACACGGCGGCCGTTCTCGTGGTTTGAGAACAACGTTATCGCAACCGTGCCGATGATCTATCCCGGCGCGGGCCGAAAGGTTTACCCGGGCTTTCTCCAACTTGCCGGCTTCATGACGATGAACCTTGGCTCGCACCTCATCAGTCACTGGGAGATGTTCAAGCACCTCGTGGTTGGCGACGAGGAAAGTGCCGCTTCGACGCAGAAGTTCTACGATGAATATCGCTCAGTGTGCGACATGACTGCGGAATTCTACCTGCAAACCGTCGACGTCGTGTTCCAGCGACATCTCTTGCCCAAAGGTGAGATGGAGCATCGTGGACGCCTCGTTCGGCCAGACGCCATTCGTGACACGGCGCTTCTCGCAATCGAAGGCGAACGCGATGACATATCCGGGCTTGGCCAGACAAAAGCCGCGCTCGACATCACCACCCGGCTTCCACGATCGAAAAAGGAATATTTCGTCGCAAAGGACGTCGGCCATTACGGCATCTTCAATGGACGCAAATGGCGGGAGAAGATTGCTCCTGAAGTCGAGAAGTTTCTTCACTCTCACTCCTAAGTCCTTGAAAACGCACTTCGATGCACCATCTGTTCGCTTGTGTTCAAACAAGCGAAAGGAGGTGGTCTGATGTCTCATTGTCAACGGCTGAATATGGCTAAAGTGGTGAGCGCGGCCTCCAGCGGGGTTGCTGCTTAACGTCAGGCCACCTTCGGCTCGACAATGTCAGGGGCCGCTCGGGCTAATGCCCGGGCGGCCTTTTACTATCTACGTAATCGTGCCGTTGCTGTGCGGCGATGCAATGAGCTAGGCGAAACGGGGGGAGCCTAGTCGATCCTTTCCGCAAGCGCTGCCTCGACCATGTTTCGCCAGACGTCGGCATCGCCTGCCGCCGCTTGTGCTTCGTCGGGCTCGCGCATCGTGTGAAGCACAGCAAGCGCCTGGTTCACATGTTCGCGCCAGACCTTGTCGACCTTATCGCCGGCGGAAGGATCGCTTCCCTCAGCGTTGCTGCTATGTGCTGCTCCCGCAAGAACGCGCGCGACGCGTTCCACGAGCGGACGGTTGGACTCGGGCATGGATCATTCCTCCGTTCTACCGTTTCAACCCGCTTGCCCGCCACGCGGTTTCAGAGGACTTCGAAGAGTCCTGCAGCGCCCATTCCGCCCCCGACGCACATCGTGACGATTACGTGCTTAGCGTTGCGGCGCTTTCCTTCGATCAACGCATGGCCGACCATCCGTGCACCGGACATCCCGTAAGGATGGCCGATCGATATCGCGCCGCCATTGACGTTCAGTAGCTCGTCGGGAATTCCAAGCTTGTCCTGGCAGTATAGCACCTGCACGGCGAATGCCTCGTTCAGCTCCCACAGACCGATATCCTCGACCTTGAGACCAAATCGTTTGAGCAATTTGGGTACTGCGAACACGGGTCCAATTCCCATCTCCTCAGGTTCGGTGCCAGCGACCGCCATGCCGACGTAGCGGCCTAGGGGCCTCAGCCCGCGCTTCTCGGCGAGTGACGCCTCCATCACGACCACTGCCGAAGCGCCATCGGACAATTGGCTAGCGTTGCCGGCGGTGATGATCTTCTCGGGTCCGCGAACCGGCTCGAGCCGTGCGAGATCCTCGAGCGTCGTTCCCGGACGGTTTCCTTCATCACGATCGAGCGTAATCTCGCGCATCGAGACTTCGCCAGTCTCCTTGTTCTCGACCGCCATTTTGGTGGTCACAGGAATGATTTCGTCCGCATATTTACCCGTCCGCTGCGCTTCGGCCGTTCTTTGCTGTGAGCGAAGCGCATATTCGTCGCAGCGTTCCCTGCTGATCGAATAGCGCTTGCCGACAACTTCGGCCGTATCGATCATTGGCATGTAGACGCCGTTGTGCATGCTCAGGAGCTCTGGATCTGGACCGAGCCTCATCTCGCCGGTCTGAACGAGGCTGATGCTCTCGACGCCACCGGCGACCACTACGTCCATTCGGTCGACGATCACCTGCTTTGCCGCGGTTGCAATGGACATGAGCCCCGATGAACACTGGCGGTCTATGGACATGCCGGCGACAGAGACTGGCAATCCCGCGCGCAACGAGGCCGTTCGACCGATTGTAGTCTGCACGCCCTGCTGGAGCGCGGCGCCCATGATCACGTCGTCGATTTCAGCCGGATCAAGCTTCGCTCGCTCGACGGCAGCACGGATTGGATGCGCGGCAAGCGTCGGCGACGGCGTCGCATTGAATGCTCCGCGATAGGCCTTTCCGATCCCGGTGCGCGCGGTCGAAACGATGACGGCGTCTCGCATTTGTGTCTCCTTAAGTGAATATTAGCCCGAGCCAAACGGCAGTGAGCGCCGGCTTCTCTTCGTTCTCGATCTCGACAGTCACGCGGTGACGCATCAAAAGCTGGTCTGGCGCCTTCTGGTCGATGGCTTCAAGGAAGAAGCGACCGCGCACGCGCTTACCGGAACGTACCGGAGTGACGAACCGGACGCGCTCGAAGCCGTAATTCACGGCCATCTTTGCGCCAGTGGGTATGAGCATGGCTTCAGCACCCATGCGCGAGAGCAGCGCCAGTGACAGAAATCCATGTGCAATAGTGCCGCCGAAGGGAGTCTTCGCGGCCGCAATCTCGTCCACATGAATGAACTGCCGGTCATCGGTTGCGTCGGCGAACGCGTCTATCCGTGACTGGTCAATCGTGAGCCATGACGAAACGCCCACTTCTTGCCCGACATTGCTGGCGATGAGCGCGAGATCGGCGAGGGGCATTCCTACTTATTTGCAGGGGTGTGAATAAGAGGCAATCCAAAAGGGCTAAAGATCGATAACGCATAATACGAGCTTGGATGCCGCGACCGTCGCCAACATTCTCGCCGCCAGCCACCGGACGCGCAAAATCTAAAGCGGGATCGGTGCAGGCGGCAGATCGGAAGCGCGAACCAGCTGCAGTTTGCGCTCGGAAAGCTCGGCGATCAGCGCTCGCAAGATCTCGGCACGATCATTCGCGAGCTTGTCCGCGTCGCGCGTTGCATCGTCATAGACGAGATCGAACATGAGACCACCGCCTCCCGCGCCCGAGAGCGTGCAGCGAACCAGCTTGCAGCCCTTCCTGCCTTCAACCGCATGCTCGGCAGCCGCAACCACGAAATCGACAACCGCAGTCGAGATTTCCCCGCTTATTGCAAGATAGAGCGTGATCCGCCGGCCCTTAGCGGCCGTAAGATTGTGAATTTCGCGATCGAGGAGCTTGGTGTTCGCCATGACCAGCTGCTCCCCCGTCATCGCCCGTAATCTCGTCGTCTTGAGGCCAATGCGTTCGACGGTGCCAGTGCTCTGGTCGTAGCGAATTGTATCGCCCTTCTTGAACGGCTTATCGAAAAGGATCGATAGCGCAGCGAACAGATCCGAGAAGATTCCCTGTGCGGCAAGGCCAATCGCAATGCCGCCGATACCTAAACCAGCAATGAGCGCCGTGACGTTGACGCCCAGATTCTCGAGAATGAGGATGCCCGCAACGGCGAACAGAACGACACTGATGAGGACCCGTATGACGGCCATCGCATTGCCAAGCGTTCCGGCGCCCTGTTCCTCGGCAACCTTGCGGCCAATAAACCCAAGGATGAGTTCGCGAACCCAGACCGCGCCTTGAAGAAAAAATCCAATGACGAAGGCATAGTGGATGAGCCGGGCGATCTTGGGCGGAAGACCAGCGTAAGTCGTGACCACGTCGGCAGCGGACAGAATCATGAACGAGAGGCTGGTCTTTGCGAGCACGCGACCAACGACGCTGCGCCAGCCAAGACCTTCCGGGTCGCGCGACAATATGCCTTGTCCAATCCGACGAACGACAAGCATGAAGAGCACGAGCGCCGCAGCGGCGCTAATGCCGATCAGCAGTCCTGCGCGGTTTACCTCCACCGAATTGGCTAAGCTCGTCACCCCCATGCTTCCAATCTTGGCGGTGAGGATCGCCCCAATCAAGCGGCGGCTTGTTGTTCAACGGTGACCCGCCGATTGGCAGCGTTGCGTCGGCGGCCACGTTTTGCGCCACGCGCGAGGAATTCAAGGAGCCCCACCTCGGCACTGGAGAGGCGCTTGGTGCCTTTGGGACGTTCCATGCCATCGAGCGGATCGCGCGGATTTTCTTTGACGGCATTCAGCAACCCCGGATGAACATAGGACTTGCGGCTGATTGCCGGCGTGTTGCCAAGGGCCTCCGC
Organism: Sphingomicrobium sp.; assembly: GCA_035653695.1. Taxonomy (GTDB): domain Bacteria; phylum Pseudomonadota; class Alphaproteobacteria; order Sphingomonadales; family Sphingomonadaceae; genus Sphingomicrobium. The sequence goes on along the minus strand of DASRBJ010000005.1, from coordinate 1,670 downwards.
GACCGGCTCAACCACTGTCTTCACCGTAATTCGGGCATCCTCCGCTTTCTTCAGCATTTGCTCGAAAGCAATGACACTCGCGCTCCAGGTGCGGAAATGCTTGGCGGTAAAGTCACCTCCAGTGGCATTCTTGATATAATCGTTCACGTCGCCCGAGGTGACCGGTTTCGGGTCGCCATCGCCGTTGACGTACTGAAAGAGCATCTGGCCAGGCAGTTCCTGGCATCGTTTGCAGATACGCTTCAAGTTTGAGTCCGTGATCGTCACTTCGTGAACGATGCCGTGCTTGCCCGTGAAGCGCATGTGCAGTGATTGTCCCTTGCGCTTAAGGTGCCGGCTTCTGAGTGTCGTTGCCCCGTAGCTCTTGTTCGTCTTCGCATATTGTTCATTGCCGATGCGAATGTGCTCGGTGTCGAGAAGCCGGACGATTGCGGCAAGAACCGTCTCGCGGTCGAGTTTCCGGCGCCTTAGATCCTCTTCAACGCGTCGGCGAAGTCGCGGCAAGGCCTTACCGAACTCAAGCAGCCCTTCGTATTTTGCACTGTCCCGCTTCTCGCGAAACAGCGGATGATAACGATATTGCTTGCGGCCTCGGGCATCGATGCCGGTCGCCTGGAGGTGCCCGTCGGGATCGGCGCAGAACCACGCATCGACATAGGCCGGCGGTAAACCGATCGAATTAAGCCGATCGATCTCGTCGCGGTCGGTGATTCGATTGCCTTCGGCGTCGAAATAGCCCCAGTAGCGGCCAATTCTCCTCCGCGTGATCCCGGGCTCGGCGTCGCTGCTATGACGAAGCATTTTCGCGTGTCGTGGGTTTTACACTAGTCATCAACCCGCATAAGCGAGTGGCGCGAGGGCGGGTTCCTGCTACACACTAAAGGAGATCCCCATGCCGTCCATTCCGAACGCCCGTGTACTCATCGTCGCAACTGACGGCTTTGAGGAGTGGGAACTCTTCGGACCACGACAGATCCTTCAACAAAGGGGCGCTGAGGTCGTGCTTGCCTCGCTCAAGCTCGACCCGATCCAGGGTACGGTGCATGATGATCCGGGCAAGACGATCCGCCCCGACATGACGATCGATGACGTGCGCCCCGAGGACTTCGACGCGCTCATCCTGCCCGGCGGCGTTCGCAATCCCGATCAGCTGCGCGTCCATGGCAATGTCATCGGACTCATTCGAATGTTTGCTGAAGAGGGTAAGCCCATCGGTGCGATCTGCCATGGTCCGTGGCTCCTTGTCGAAGCCGACCTCGTCGATGGTCGGACGGTCACCAGCTGGCCGTCGATCCGAACGGATCTTCGGAACGCGGGTGCGAATGTGGTCGATGAACCTTCCGTGACCGACGGCAAAATCGTGACGAGCCGCAAGCCGGACGATGTCGAAGCGTTCACCGGCGCACTCATTGATCTCATTGAGGACATGCCGGAGGTCGAAGAGGTTCGGGAGGCACACGAACTTCCTGCCTAACCGACTGGAAAGGAATTGCTCCTATCAGCTCGCCTAATGAACGCGAGACTGTTGGGGCGCATCCAGAAGGGCGTTGAGCTTGTTGCCGCGGCGCTGTTTGCCGCGGCCTCGGCCTTTGCGACGAGCGTTTTCCTCGCTGATCATGCCGAGGAAGTTCCGCTTCGGATCCTTGCGGCCGTCGCGGCGGCCCTCGGTT
>DASRBJ010000004.1:0-3404 GCA_035653695.1 Sphingomicrobium sp. | reverse complement strand
AGTGATCAGTGGTCAGTGAAAGCGGGAAGTCGCTTGCGGTCAGAGCTTCGATCGCAGCGATCTCGTCAGGCCGGAGAGCATGCGTCCGACGTCCGCCGCTTGATTCCGCAGGCCGGCCGCTGCTTCCTGGCTCAGATAGCTCAGCCGCTCCGCCAACACGAGAAACGTTTCGACCTCCGCCAGCGACCCTTTCGCTACTCCCAGAAACTGAAGAAATTCCCGTGTCCCCTGACGCTCCGCCCCTTCCGCCACGTTGGCCGGAATGGACGCCGCCGCCCGGCGTATCTGTTGGATCAGACCGAACCTCTCGTCCGACGGCCAGCCGCTTGAAGTGCGGTAGATCGCTTCGGCCAAGTCGATTGATTTCTTCCAGACTTCCAAATCCCGAAAGCTTCGCAAGCCGCTCATAGTTCATGACCTTCCTGCCGCCGCTGGTCACAAGCCACTGACCACTGACCACTTCCATGTCCGGCTCGCCGAAGATGACGAACAGATTGCCCGAGGCGGTGGCCTTGAGATCGCCGCCCATGTGCAGGTCGGGGTTCATGCGGGCTTTGAGCACCGGCACGCGGCCGAGCTTGTCGAACTCGGCAGAATGGGCGTCGTAATTGAAGGCGCAGGCGATCAGCACATCGAAGCCGGCATCGCCCGCCTCGCGGGCGGCGGCGACGAGATCGGGGCGGGAGACGGTGCCGAACTCCGGGCCGATGAAGATGCCGGCGCGCCTTTCCTTTTCGCCCTCCATAAACTTGCCTTCGGCGCAGATGTAGTGGCCCGGCCAGCCGACAAGGCTCGTGAAGGTGATGCGGTCCTCCTTGTGCGCCTGCTGCACACCGGCCACTTTCAGGTTTTCGAGGATCATCTGCGCGAATTCGGTTGTCGCCTCGTCGCGGTCGGGCGCGGCGCGCTTGCCCTCGGATGCCTTCAGGATGTCGATCAGCTCGTCGTTCCAATCGACCGCGAGCGTGCGGTGCGGCGACAGGCTCTCGACCGTGAAGGGGCCAGCGACGCGAACCTTGGAATTGTCCACATAGGGCTTGTCGTAGAGGTATTCGAACTCGGCCTTGGCGGCGATGGACGCGTCGATCTCCTTCTGGCGCGCAATCCGCGCTTCCCAGAAGGCGGCAAGGGGCCCAAGCGCGGCCTTCGGCCAATCGGCCGGCGCCTCGCGCGGCACCTCCCAGTCGAGCAGCGCGCCTGCGGGCGCATCCTCCCCCGAGGGCAGCTTCACCGTGCCCTCCTTGCGGAAGTCGATCGCCTGCCCCGCGCGTCCGCCAGTCGCAGCCTTGAAGGGCGTGGCATGGCCCTTGAGCGCGGCGTTGAGCGCGTCGAGCGCTCCCTGCACCTTGGGCTGCCACTTCTCCCAGATCACGTCGATCTCGGCATTGTTGGCGATCGACTTCAGGGTGATGTGCGGCACGCGCTCATAGACGAAGCCCATGCGGATGTCGCCGTGCGTTGCGCGCTCCTTCGGCGGCGTGCCGGTGATCTCGGCTTCCTTGCGCAGGCCCTCCGGGCTGTCGGCGAGGATGTAATAGGGATAGCGCGCGCCCATGAGCCGCGAGCGCGCAAGCGCAATCGCGACACGGCTCGTGTCGATGGTGATCCAGCGCCGCCCCCATTGCTCGGCGACATAGGCCGTGGTGCCCGAGCCGCAGGTCGGATCGAGCACCAGATCGCCGGGGTCGGTGGTCATCAAAATGCAGCGCTCAATGACCTTCGGCAGCGTCTGAACAACGTAAATTCGGTCTGCTCCAAATCCACTGATTTGCGTATCTGTCCAGATATTGAGGATCGGAGTGACACGAAAATCGTCCAGATAATTGACGAATCGCAACGTCTTTCCTTGAGCGACAAATCTGTCGGCCTGGTCCACGCGTTTCAGTCCAACGGCATGCGTTTTCCAATGTGCGTTGGCTGATGGTTTGTATTCATTGCCTCGCCATTCGAACGGTCGATCACGCGCTGACGGGCCATCCGAAAACATCGGATATGGCTGCATGACACGAGCGTCTTTTGGCAGTGATTGGCGTCCCTCCCTTTCGCCTGTAGTCAGAGGGCGCCGGACTCCCGATGCTTCTTCGACCCAATTGTAATTCGTTGCACCTTCCTCCCCAGGCATCTTGTCGAAGAAGAGTGGCCGAACCTTAAGTGCGGAGTTATCCCGTGAATACCACAATAAAATGTCGGTGACGTTCGCTATCGCCGACGCGCTCTGGCCTCCAGTTTTCTTGAAAGCAACTTGCGAGATAAAATTTTCTTCCCCAAACACCTCGTCCATCAACGCCCGCACGCGATGCACATTCTCATCGCCGATCTGAACGAAGATCGAGCCCGACTCGTGCAGCAGGTCGCGCGCGACGGTCAGGCGATCGCGCAAATAAGTGAGATAGGAGTGGATGCCGTCGCGCCAGGTGTCGCGGAAGGCGCGCACCTGTTCCGGCTCGCGCGTGATGTGATCCTTCGCGCCGTCCTTGACGTCGCGGCTCGTGGTGGACCATTGGAAATTCGAGTTGAACTTGATGCCGTAGGGCGGATCGATATAGATGCACTGCACCTTCCCGCGCAGGCCCTCGCGCTCGGCAAGGCTCGCCATCACCTGCAAACTGTCGCCGACGATCATGCGGTTCGACCAGTTGGCGTCGTGCTGGTAGAACTCGGTCTTCGCCTCTTCGTCCGGCAGCCCGTTGAAGTCGGCGAAGAGGTCCGCGAAGTCTTTTTGCGTCCCTGTCGCGCCTGCGGCGCTCCCCGCCTCTTGGGCGGCCCTTTCTTCCGCCCGCGCCTTCGTCTCGCGCTTGAGGTCGTCGATGATGACCTTCGGATGCACCTTCTCCTGGATGAAGAGCGGCGGCGCCTGGACGACGAGATCGGACCAATCCTGTTCGTCCTTGCCGCGCCAGACGAGCTGGGGATCAAGATCGCGGTTGCGGCGGGCGATCGCGATCTGGATCGGCGTCTTGTCCTCCGGCCGCATCACGCTTTCGAATTCCGCGGTCGGGATGTTCTTGCGCTTCGCGGCCTTGTGCTTCAGCGCCGTGACCTCGATTGCCTTCTTGGCCATCCGGTGCGCCCCTCTCTTCACGCCGCCGCACTGGCCAAGAGGCCGCTATCCTCGGCAATGTTGTCGGGCAACTCCTCCTCATCGGCCGGACCACTCACGGCAACAACATCATGGCCCGTTGCCTTTGCAACAAGCGCAAGCAAACGCTGCTCTCGATCTTTCATGAAGCGATCAAACGCGTCGGCACGCAGCAAACCGGGATCGATGCAGTGCGTCCGCAGGTAAGCGTCCATTACTGCCGTCGAGATCGGCGGATCGTCCTTCTGTCCTGCCTCAAGCCGCTGCAGATAGATTGAGGGCGCGACGCCGCCAATCCTCCGATTCGTTCGATAGCTGAGTGGCG
>DASRBJ010000003.1:0-2897 GCA_035653695.1 Sphingomicrobium sp. | reverse complement strand
GGTTGCGTTTGGATCATTGTCTCCAACCAAACCGGCCGGAAGCTCGATACAACGGCAGTCGGGTGCCACTCGAGGCTGTTCGACGAGGATGAACTTGCGGTCATGTTCGGCAAGGATGACCACGGCGCCAATATTGCGCGCACGGCTTGCATATTCCCAATGTCCGCGGCGCAGTGCCCGGACGAATTTACCCTCCCACATGATCTCGGCGGGAGGCAGGTCTTCGAGCTTCATAATTCGATCAGGGAGTCCGGTATCTCGTTGCGGTCATCGGCCGAACGCGGGAAATGCTCGGCAAGGACTGTTCCAACGCGCTCGATGGCGGCAACGATCCCATCGGCGGGGCGTCCTTCACGAACATCCGCGATCAGTGCCGTCATCGCTTCGCCCCAGGTATGCTCGTCCGTAAGCTTCAGTATCGCTTCATCAGCGACAATCTCGGCGCGCCGCTCGGCCATCGACAGATAGATGAGGATTCCCGTTCGACCAGTCGTGCGCCCTTCGGCCGCCGCCTTGAAAATGGTGATGGCTCGGCGCCGGACGCGCCGGTGCTTGGTCGCGGGAGGCGTAAGCACGAGACGCAGCGGCATCCACTTGAGGATCAGGAGCGCCACCGTGAACTTCAGCGCTGCAAGAACCATCAGCAAGGTGAGGAGCTCGCTCATGGTCGGGTCCGGCTGCCAACCGCCGAACAGGAAGTCGTACCACCACAAGAGAGCGGTGGGCCGCCAAGCGGCCCACGCCAAGACAGCAAACAACGGGATGAGCGCCCAGTGCAGCGCGACATCGTGATAGGCGTCGCTGATCGGCGTCGCGACCGCAACGATCTCGCCACTGCTCTTGGCCTCGGCCGCCGCGATCGCAGCCGAGACTTTCTGCCGATCAACGTCGGTAAGTTGCATCACCATGAGCCCGAAGCTCCGCCGCCGCCGAACGACCCGCCGCCGCCGGAGAAGCCACCGAAGCCCCCGCCGCCGCTCCAGCCGCCGCCGCCGAAAGATCCCCCACCCCAGCCACTGCCGCGTGAGCCACCGCTCAGTGCATTCAGTCCCCAAAGCATTACCCACGGGCTGATTCCGCCAGAGCGCGTCCGGTACCGGCGTCCGAACGCGCGGCGAAGGTGCGAAAGCACGACGAAACCAATCACGAGAAACCAGAAGACGACCGGCAGCGGATTCCCGCTCGAATGCTGCCGCTGCTGCTGCGCTTGTTCGGCTGCAGCGACGTTCTTTTGCGCTTGATCAGGGGGAAGCGACATCTGCTTGATGATCGCGTCGGCGCCGGCCTCGATGCCGCCGGCGTAATCGGGCGGACTTTGCTTGAAATGCGGCAGGATAGTTTCACGGATGATCAGTCCCGACACAGCGTCCGTGATGAAGGTGGTTGCTCCGTAGCCGACCTCGATGCGGACCTTGTGTTCATTGGGGGCAACAAGCAGGATTACCCCATTGTCCTGCCCTTTTTGTCCGATTCCCCACGCACGGCCGAGCCGGTAGCCATAATCCTCGATCGGATAGCCCTCGAGGCTGTTGACGGTGGCAATGACGAACTGGCGCCCGGTCTGCGTCTCAAGCGCCTGAGACTTGGCGGTAAGGTCCTGGATCTCCGCCGCACTCAGCAAGTGTGCTTGGTCGACGACGCGCCCGGTTAGCGGCGGAAAGGTTTGTGCTCTTGCAGGAGCCGCTAACGCGAGGAACGCAAGCAGCAGAGCGCCAAGCGCGTGCCGCACCTTAGCTGCCGTTCCCGAAGCTGACGGTCGGCGCCTGCTGCGCTGCCGCGGCTGCTTCGAATGGAACCTTGGGCTTTGCGCCATAGAATATCTTGGCGCCAACGGCGGTCGGGAAGGTGCGGATCAACGTGTTATACTGTCGTACGGCCTCGTTATAGTCCCGACGTGCAATCTCGATCCGGTTCTCGGTTCCCTCGAGCTGGTCCTGGAGCGCCAGGAAATTCTGGTTCGACTTGAGATCGGGATAAGCCTCGACGCTGACAAGGAGCCTACCGAGTGATCCGCTCAACTGGCTTTGCGCATTTTGAAACGCCTGCACCTTTGCGGGATCGCTTAGATCACCCGCGTTAAGCTGGACGCTCGTCGCCTTGGCGCGCGCTTCAGTCACCTGCGTCAACACCGTCTTTTCCTGCTGTGCATAGCCCTTCACGGTTGCGACAAGATTAGGAATGAGGTCGGCACGGCGCTGGTAGTCGGCCTGCAAGTCGCCCCACTTCGCATTGACCTCTTCTTCGGCGGTCGGGACGCTGTTGATGCCGCAGCTCGCAACACTGAGCGCGACCAGTGGCGCGAGCAAAGCTGAACGGCGAACTGCAGTCATGAATGATCCCCTCATTAATTCGCGGCGCTAATTAGAACGGCCGCTGCGCGCTTTCAATGCTGTAATATCACAGCAATACACTAGTCGCACGTGCGGAATGGTTGTTGTTGCGCTATGACTTCGCGCGAGACGAGGAGGAGAAAGGCGCAATGCTCAAGGACTTCCGCGCATTCATCGCCAAAGGCAATGTTCTCGATCTGGCCGTCGCCGTTATCATCGGCGCCGCCTTTGCGAAGATCGTCAGCAGCCTGACGGATGACATCATCATGCCCGTCATCGGAAAGATCTTTGGCGGATTCGATTTTTCAAGTCACTTCACCATGCTTGGGCCCGTCCCCGCCGATTATCATGGTTCATTGCGCGATTATGCGGCGCTCAAGAAGGCGGGCGCGCCAGTGCTCGGTTGGGGAGAATTCCTCACCCAGGTCGTCAACTTCCTCATCCTCGCCTTCATCATTTTTCTGATGGTTCGGTGGGCAACTAGGCTGATGAGGCGCGGCGATGAGCCGACTTTGACAAAAGGTCCGAGCGAGGTCGAGCTTCTCGCCGAGATCAGGGACGAACTGC
>DASRBJ010000002.1:0-4017 GCA_035653695.1 Sphingomicrobium sp. | reverse complement strand
GGCGAGACTCGATAAAGATTTGCGAATTTCTCGGCAGCCGGGAATGCCGGCCATTCCGGTGGCCGCATTCGTGCGACACGGCCGCCCTCCTGATCGATGAGGATCGGCAGTTCATCGCGTCCGGTAAGCTCGCGCAGCGAGCCTGTAAGGCGAACGAGCTGTTCGGGACTCGCGCAATTGCGTCTGAAAAGAATGAAACCGGCGGGTTCAACGTCGCGGAAGAAGCGGCGCTCGCTCGACGTGAGCGCCGGCCCTTCAATACCGTAAATCGCCGCCTGCCTCATCGTGCAACGAAACAATTCTCGCCGGCGGCTTTCAATGCCTGGCAGACCTGCTTCGCCTCGGCCGGCGATGCTGCCGCGGCACGCAATCTAATCCCGCCCGAGTACGGAACGATCATCTTGTTCAGCGCTGCAACAGTCGGGAAGCGCGTCGAAAGAGCCGTCCAGGCCCGTTCAGCCTGTGCCTGGTTCGCGAATGCTCCCAGCTGAACGACGCTTCCAGCGCCGCCGGTGGCCGGCGCCTCATCGGTTCCTTTGTCGTCAAGCGCGGCGTCGGTGTTCTTGTCGTTCGGTGCAGGAACGCTCGGTTCTGCCGCGGGAGCGCGCTTCGGCGGCTTTGCAATCGGAGTCTCAGGTAGCCTGCTTAGATTAAGACGCGAATCCTTGTCCTCGCCCGCACTTGTCTCGAACGCAGTCTCGCTCTCAGCGCTAATGTTGAGTCCACCGGGATTAGGAGGTCGGACTTTGTAGGGTCTGGCTGGTGCCTTGATGAGCTGCGGCGGCCCGCCGACGTTGCTCCGATGCCGTCCCAGCCAGAAGAATGTTCCGGCAATGATGAGGATCGCAACCACGACGACGGCAAGCGCGGTCAGCATTCGGCGCGCGGAAAATGCCTGCGGCTCGTCCTCATCCTCGACTGGAGCAAGCCAGGGTAGCGGCTCTTCGAATGTGCGCTCGTCGGTCACGGTTGAACCTTTGGTTTTGGAAGACCTTTAACGGCGCAGCTGAACTTAATCTTCTCCATGCGCTGGCAAATTAGCTCCGAACGCGCCTGCGACCCTGTTGCAAGGTGGAAGCGGTAGAAGACGCGTCCTTTCGAGTTCCGGCTCGGCCTCACCATGATCGGGAGCCCGGCCATCGCAGGATATTGGCGCACCATGAACTGCCAGCCTCGCCTTGCTTGCGCAATTGAACCGAATGCACCGATCTGAACCTGACGGCCTGCGGCAGCGGCAAGAACAGGCCGCTTGCGCTCCGCTTCGACGCGTCGCGATCTTGAAGAGTAGCTTGTTGCAGCGGCATTTGAAGAATGGCGATCGGCGGACTTGCGGCTGAGTGTCTGACGACCATGGCGCGAGTGCTGAGAAGCTTTGCCGTGAGCGGCCGACGCAATCGTCGCTTCGCTCGCGGGCCCTTGGTTCGGCTTCGTGACGGAAACCGGCCTTACTTCTTTTTCAACGGGGAATTGAACTTGCGGTGAAACAACCGTTCGCGCTGGCGGCAGCGGGATTGTCACCGAGGCGGGCTCATGTCGAATGGCGGGCACATCGCTATCATTGGCGCTTTCAACCGTGATCCAAAATCCTGCTATTGCAACCAATCCAAGAGCTGCGGCCGCGCCCAGCAACAAGCGCCGGGGGTGGCGCTCAACTCGGGAGATGCCTGACGGTTCGTCGGCCAGCCACGGCAGCCGGTCAACGGCGGCCGCATCGATGGTCATCAACGCATCTCCTCGGTTGCGGCGACGCCCATGAGTTCGAGCCCGCTTCGAATGATCTGCGCGATTCCATTCGCGAGTTCCAGCCGCGCGCGAGAAAGTTGTGGATTCTTCTCCAGCAGAAAGCGTCGTTGCGGATCGTCGTTGCCACGATTCCACAGTGCGTGGAACTCAGCGGCAAGATCGTAGAGGAAAAAGGCAATCCGGTGAGGTTCATGGGCTAGGGCAGCGCCCTCAACGATCCGCGGGTACTGGGCTGCGCGTCGAACAAGTGCAAGTTCCTCTTCATCAAGAAGCGAGAGGTCTGCGGCCTGCGAGCGATCAACGCCGACATCGGCCGCTTTGCGGTTCAGCGAACTAATGCGCGCATGCGCATATTGGACGTAGAATACAGGATTGTCCTTGGAGGCTTCGACGACCTTTACGAAATCGAAATCGAGCGGAGCATCCGCGCGACGGGTCAACATCATGAAACGGACAACATCTCGTCCGACTTCGTTGACGACTTCGGCGAGCGTGACGAAGTCGCCCGCGCGCTTGGACATCTTGACGGGTTCGCCACCACGGAACAGGCGCACCATTTGGACGAGCTTCACGTCGAGATCGACGCGACCGTCGGTAAGCGCCCTTACCGCCGCCTGAACGCGCTTCACCGTGCCGGCGTGATCGGCACCCCAGATGTTGACGAGATGGTCGGCAGAGCGTGCCTTCTGCCAATGGTAGGCAGCGTCCGCGCCAAAATAGGTCCAGCTTCCGTCGGACTTCTTGATCGGCCGGTCCTGATCGTCTCCAAATTGCATGGAGCGGAACAACGTGAGCTCGACAGGCTCCCACTCGTCCTGTTCATCCAGGCTCTTGGGACGCTCGAGGGTTCCCGCGTAAACCAGTCCTTTTGAGCGAAGCACCTCGAGTGCTTCGCTGACCGCTCCGCTCTTCTGGAGCTCGTCTTCGGATGAGAATTTATCATGGTGGATGTTGAGCAACGACAAGTCGTGGCGAATGAGGTCGAGCATGGCAGTGATTGCTGCTCGTCGGAACACCGGAAGCCACTCAGCTTCAGGCTTTCCAACATAATCGTCACCATATTTGCTTGCGAGAATGGTGCCGACGGGTGCCAGATAATCACCTGGGTACATTCCCTCCGGGATTTCGCCAATCTCTTCGCCGAGCGCCTCGCGATACCGGAGGTGGACAGACCTAGCGAGCGTGTCGACCTGCTTTCCCGCGTCGTTGACGTAATATTCTTTGGTGACCCTGAAGCCCGCGGCTTCAAGTAACCGGGCAAGACTGTCACCGACGACCGCGCCACGACAATGACCCATGTGCAATGGACCCGTCGGATTTGCCGAGACATATTCCACGTTAACGCGCTCATTCGCCCCGATCGTCGAAAGCCCATATTCGTCGCCTCGGCGAATGATCGTCCGGAGCTCGTCGCGCCACGCATCCGAGACGAGACGAATGTTGATGAACCCTGGCCCTGCCACTTCGACAGAAGTGACCATCGGTATTGCCTGCAGTTCGCGCTTGATGATCTCCGCAAGGGCGCGTGGGTTGGTATTCGCGGCCTTCGCGAGCACCATTGCAGCGTTGGTTGCAAGATCGCCGTGCGCAGTGTCGCGTGGAGGCTCGACCGTGACATTCTTGCGGTCAAGATCCGACGGCAGCGCGCCATCGGCGATCAGTTTATCAAGCACTCCGTCGAGGAGTGCGGCATATTGGGCGTAGAGGCTCAATTCCGGTGCACCGCTGGTGGAAAGCGGCGCCTCTAGCGCACGCTTTGCCGAACGTCACGCGTGGCGCGAGTACTTATGCCAGGCCAATGTTCAGTGCCGCGTGTATCGGCAGGTGGCCGCCCAGTCGAACCGTTGCTCGGGAGTGGAACTTTCGCCGGGTCCTTGGCGACATTTGGTTTCGATCTGCCGCTGTTCGATCAACGCAGCCTGACCAATGGCGCGGCCAAAGTTCATCATTGCCTCATCGATACGCGAATTCTCATCGGCTGCTTCAGTCTTGTGGGTTTTCCGGCGCAGCGAGTCGTCCGAGGACGGCACGAAATTGGGGTCGGGATCCGCCATCCTTGTAACGATTAGCGGTTCCTTTGCCGCGGCTTGAGCAGGTGCGACGGCGAGCGGAAGTGCCGCTACGATGATTGCTGCAGCCATGGTCCGCTCGAATCCCATGCAAGAGATATCGGCGAGCAAGGTTAAGGAAATACTGCCGCGGGCGATCAGGTAAGAACGATGGATTGACGAAAGGCCTCGCCGCGACTGTCAGGAAAGAGCCGTGCCATGGCGC
>DASRBJ010000001.1:0-7205 GCA_035653695.1 Sphingomicrobium sp. | reverse complement strand
GACGATGTAAATCATCTGGCCGGTGAGTTCCGCCTCAACGGGAATATCGAAAATCTTGACCAAGCGCGGCGCTCGGTTGCCGAACAACGTCCCTTCAACCCGCCGCGCTCCTTTCTCGCTCCGAACCGTCACGGCAACGAGCGTATGGTAATCGCCTTCTCCATCATTGCGGATTTCTCGAACGGCGATGCCGCGCTCCTTTGCGAGATAGGGAGCATTGACCATGTTCACCGTGTCGGACCATGTCCGCATCACGCCGGCAAGCACCGCTCCGGAGATCGGCTTGATGTTTAGCTCAGCTGCCGCTCCCTCGACCTCTATGTCGATCGAATCGATCTCGGAGCCGCTCGTCTGGCCGACAAGACGTCCGAGCTGCTCGGCCAGCGACATATAGGGCCTGAGGCGAGGTGCTTCCTCGGCAGACAAGGACGGCACATTTACCGCATTCGTGATGCCGCCGAGCAGCAGGAAGTCGCTCATTTGCTCGGCGACTTGGATGGCGACGTTCACCTGCGCCTCGGTCGTTGAAGCTCCAAGGTGCGGCGTGCAAATGAGGCCCGGCGTCCCGAATAGGGGATTCGCCTTGGCCGGCTCCTCGGCGAAGACGTCGAGAGCGGCTCCTGCAACATGACCCGAGTCAAGCGCATCTTTCAGCGCCTCTTCGTCAATGAGGCCGCCGCGGGCGCAATTCACGATGCGAACGCCCTTTTTCGTTTTCGCGATTGCCGCGCGCCCGAGGATCCCGCGCGTTTGGTCGGTGAGCGGCGTGTGCAGCGTGATGAAATCTGCGCGCGAAAGTAGTTCGTCCAGTTCTACCTTGTCGACGCCTAGCTCGACGGCACGAGCCGGCGAGAGGAACGGGTCATAGGCAAGGACCTTCATTTTTATCCCATGGGCGCGATCGGCAACGATCGAGCCGATGTTGCCGCAGCCGACAAGCCCAAGGGTCTTTCCCGCCAGTTCCACTCCCATGAAGCGGTTCTTCTCCCAGCGGCCCGCCTGGGTTGACTGATCCGCCTGCGGGATCTCGCGGGCGAGCGCGAAAAGCATCGCGATCGCATGTTCTGCCGTAGTGATCGAGTTTCCAAAAGGCGTGTTCATGACGACGATACCGCGTGCACTGGCGGCCGGCACGTCAATCGTATCGACCCCGATACCAGCTCGGCCAATAACCTTTAATCGGGGGAGGCCAGCGTCCATTGCCGCGGCATTAATCTTGGTGGAGCTTCGAACGGCGACGCCATCATAGTCGCCAATGATGCTCTTTAGCTCGTCGGGAGTAAGTCCCGGTCTTTCATCAACATGGATTCCGCGCTCGCGGAAGATCGCTGCTGCGCGCGGGTCCATCTTGTCCGCGATGAGGACGTGCACTTGTTCAGTCATGTTTCTCTTTCGAATTTCTCGAAGAACTGGCGGCTGCTCAGTTCTTCGGCAATCATTGATCCAAGGCGGCAGGGCTGTGCTTGCATCGCGCGAGACCTATGTTCTCGTCTCGTCCCAAGCCCATTCAAGCCAGGGGCCGAGTGCCTTGATATCGGCCGCTTCCACCGTTGCGCCGCACCAGATCCGAAGGCCAGGCGGAGCATCTCGGTAGGCACTGACGTCGAACGCGACACCTTCGCGCTCAAGCAGAGTGCCAATCGCCTTTTGTCGGGCACGATTGGCTTTTTCATCGGATCGATCGGTGAACTGCAGGCAAACCGACGTATTCGACCGCGTCCTCGGATCCTTTGCGAGATGTTCGATCCAGTCGGCCTGCGTCACCCAGCCATCAAGCATCGCCGCGTTGGCATCGGCTCGCGCAATCAATGCATTAAGGCCGCCGATGCGCTCCGCCCAGTCCAGCGCAAAAAGCCAGTCCTCGACACAAAGCATGGACGGTGTGTTGATTGTCTCTCCCCGGAAGATCCCGTCGATAAGCTGTCCACCCTTCGTCAGGCGGAATATCTTCGGGAGCGCTCGCGCCGCCGGTTCTTTCTCGAGCCTCTCGATCGCGCGCGGCGACAGGACGAGCATGCCATGCGCAGCCTCGCCACCAAGCGCCTTCTGCCAGCTGAACGTAGCAACGTCGAGCTTGGCCCAGTCGATATCCTGAGCAAATGCCGCCGATGTCGCATCGCAAATCGTAAGACCCGTGCGGGTCTCGGCAATCCAGTCGGCGTTCGGCACGCGCACGCCACTCGTCGTGCCATTCCAAGTGAATACGACGTCGCTGTCGGCGTCGATCCTCTCGAGGTCAGCGATCTCGCCATAGTCGGCGGTACGAATTTCCGCGTCGATCTTCAGCTGTTTGGCGACATCCGTCACCCAACCTTGGCCGAAGCTCTCCCATGCCAGCATGGTGACCGGCCTTGGCCCGAGCAACGACCACAAGGCCATTTCCATTGCGCCGGTGTCGGAAGCCGGAACTATTCCGAGCCGGTAGTCGCTCGGAAGCTGCAAAAGCACGCTTGTCCTGTCGATCGCGTCTTGCAGTCTGCTTTTGCCCACGCTTCCGCGGTGTGAGCGGCCAAGGGCGACCGTTTCGAGCTTGTCAGGACTCCAGCCCGGCGGCTTCGCGCAGGGGCCGGAAGAAAAATAGGGTCGTGCGGGACGGTTGATCGGTTTAGCGCGGCGCAATTCGGCGCCGGCAACGGCAGTTTCAGTCATGTGACTCTCCTTCCAGAGAGCTCGCGCCGCGTTGGGACGGCGTGGCCCGGAGCCGCTTTTAAGAGCGATTGTGGAAGCCGCAAGTGGGCGCGAGAGATTCGCACGCAATCCTTTGTTCAACCGTGAATGTTGCGACGCACAACAGATTGAAATTGCTCGAGTCAGCCGCCTTATCTCCGCGGATTCATCGGTTCACCGTAAGGAGCAGACGACTCGTCCCGGTTGTTCGTCCCGAAGGTTGAAATTGTTAACCATCCGAAAGCAGTGTGCCGTCAGCCGATGCGCGGGGGGGGCAATCCGCGAGTATGGCGAGGGGCTGGGGAGCTCCTTTCACGATTGGGACAAGGCCACGTGCTTGATGCGCGTGCTTCGTGTGGAGCGGGTTTAAGATGACGCAAGTATTAGCGGCGACAACGGCGCTCTTTCGAGATCGCGATCTCTTTGTCCACGACGGATCAAAGCTTCGCCGCTTCCGCATTTCAGCACCGCTTCAGGCGGTGTTTTTCGTTGGACTTCTAGCGATCCTTGGTTGGGCGAGTTACGCGACCGCTCGATTGATCGCCCGTCCGCGTCCCGCTGCTGCCACGGTCAGTCTACCCGCAGCAACCGAAGCTCGAGCGCGGCAGATCGAACAGCGCCAAGCGATTATCGAGGCGGCACTCGCGGGACAGAAAATCGATCCTCAATTCCTTGCCGCGGCAGGACGTGACGGACGCCTCGCCCAGGATGGGCCGCTGGCGCGCGTCGAGCAGGCGCAGCTTGCACAGGCCGCTCTCGTCGCCAAGGCGCTCGATGTCCGTTACGAGGTTACGACTGCCGAACTGAAGCGCTTGGGCATCAGCCCGGCAAGGGTCGGTGGTCACACCGGCGTCGGCGGTCCGTTCGAAAGCGCGGGCAACTCGACGTTCAAGGCGCTCTTCGATAGCTGGAAAAAGCTTGATCAGCTTCAGGATGGCGTCATCGCCATTCCGTCGGACAAGCCGGTGAAGACGAACGTCGAGTTTACGAGCGGCTTTGGGGTCCGTTCAGATCCCTTCGAGCACGGAGCGGCGATGCATCCCGGCATTGATCTTGCCGGCGCCTACGGAACGCCAATCTACGCGACGGCCGACGGAACCGTGCTTCGGGCGGGTTGGAACAGCGGCGGCTACGGCAACATGGTCGAGCTCGATCATGGTCGCGGCATTGTCACTCGATATGGTCACATGTCGGCAGTGCTGGTCCACGCTGGTGAGCATGTTACGCGCGGCGAGCAGATCGGGCGGATGGGCTCGACCGGGCGCTCGACGGGCAATCACCTCCACTATGAAGTGCGGATCGATGGACGGCCGGTGAACCCAATACCGTTCATGAAGTCGACCGACTACGTCCTTGCAATGCAGCGTCGAGCAGGCGCTGCATCGATGGATGCAGTCGCGATGGGTGGACCAGCAGGCGGTCAGCACTAAGCCGGCCCTGATTGCAGGGACATTGCTCCGTCCCTATCTTTCCGTCGTGAGCGAACCGGCGATCAATTTAACCGAGAGGGCTGCGACACGCGTCGCCTGGATTGCCGAGCGGCAGCAAAAGCCGGCTGTGCTGCGCCTATCTGTCGACGGTGGCGGATGCGCCGGGTTCACCTACCGGTTCGAACTTGCTGATGGGCCGACGGGCGATGACGAAGTTGCCGAGACCAGCGGCGTGAAGCTCCTCGTCGATCCGATTAGCCTCGAGCTCTTAAGAGGATCCTCGGTCGACTTCGTTGAAGATCTTGGCGGAGCCCAGTTTCGAGTAACGAATCCCAATGCCCAATCCGGTTGCGGTTGCGGCTCCAGTTTTTCTGTCTGATCCGGAACCCGCCACGTTCAACTGGCTTTCATCCGCGCCGCGACGGGCGGCGAACCGCCGAAAGCCGTGGCCTTCAGCGGTAGCGCCTTGCCCCCGACCGACGGTTCGTCAGTCTTGGCCCGCGCGGAGCAGGTGCGATTTCCCACCGGAGTGACTCACAGCGGGAAGGCCTGCACACCACTGATGAACTGAACAGCTAAAAGCAGCACGCTAACACTGATCATGCCGCCAAGTCCTGTTTTTACACGAGTGCTGAGCACGTTCATCGTCCCTTGCTTCTCAGTTCGAAGCTTGCCTTCTTATCGGCCCGCACGGTCTGAACGACCACGAGAAAGTGCTGGAAAACGACGCTTCGGGCGGCACGGGCGATGTCCGCAGTTGACGAAATGTGCGGAAATGTGCGGAGATGTGCGTGCCAAGTGGGGGCGAGTCCATGAACGCGGAACTCAGTGTCGAAGGCAGCGAATCGGTAGCGCTTGTGGTCCGCGAGGAGCTTGCCCGGCGAAGGCTTTCGCGACAGTGGCTTGCTGACGAGGCAAAAGTCAGCCTTTCGACGCTCGAAAAGGCTCTTGCGGGACGACGCTCCTTCACTCTTGCAACAGTCGTCCGGCTTGAAGAAGCGCTTGGCATAAGGCTGCGCGCGCGGGGGAGCCTCAACGCCGAAGCGCGGCTGTTCGCGCCGGAGTCAATGGGAGCTTATTCGCGTCCGGCAGTTCAATGGCTTGAAGGGACATATCTGACCCTTCGTCCGTCCTTCAGCGAAAAGCGCGCGATCTTCGCCTATCTGACCTCCATCGGCTGGGACGACACGGAAGGGCATCTCGTCTTTTCCGAGGCTGAGCGAACCGACGCAGAGTATGCGCAGAAAGGCTTCGTTTCATTCCCCAACATCTCGGGCGCGATTTACCTCGTCACGGTTTGGCAGGGACAGTACCGAATTGCGCTCCTCAACCGACCGTCGGGCCGATGGTTGAGCGGAATCTTGCTCACCCTTGCTGCTGGCGAAGGCGCGCAATTAACGCCTGCATCATTGCCGATCGTGCTGCTGCCAACCAACGCGGCTGAGAACAAGCCCGTCGGACTGATCAGGCCCGGTGATACTAGCTATGACGAGTATCGAGGCTGTGTCGACCGCGTAACCCAGCAAGGTTACGCGCGCTTTCCGAGTTGAACGACGGCCGCTAAGCGGTGCCTCGTGAAACTTGCAACTTACAATCTCAATGGAATTCGAGCGCGCCTTCCCCGTCTCGTTGAATGGCTTGATCGCGAGCAACCGGACATTGTCTGCCTGCAGGAGCTCAAATGCGCCGACGAAGCGCTTCCGATTGGTGACATCGAGGCTGCTGGATATGGAGCCGTTTGGCACGGCCAGAAAGGGTTCAACGGTGTAGCAATACTTGCGCGGGGCGACACACCAGAACTGCGTCGCGTTGGCCTTCCTGGCGATCCCGACGACACGCACAGTCGCTACATCGAAGCAGAGGTTCGAAGCGTCGTTGTTGCTTCCCTTTATCTCCCCAATGGAAATCCTGCCGGAACGGAAAAATTCGATTATAAGATTCGCTGGATGGGGCGGCTCTGCACTCACGCCGCGGACTTGCTGAAAGAGGAGCGGCCGGCGGTACTCGCCGGCGACTGGAACGTCGTTCCAGAAGACCGCGACGTGTTCTCTGTTCGAGCAACGGAGCATGATGCGGTCATGCGGCCGGAAGCACGGCAGCAATGGCGTCGGTTGCTTTACCAGGGTTGGACCGATGCGCTTCGTTCGCTCCACCCTTCAGAGGAAAAGCTCTATACCTTCTGGGATTATACCGCTGGCTGTTGGCAGCGCGATCTAGGGTTTCGGCTCGACCACCTTCTTTGCTCGCCCGAGCTCACCGATCGTCTCGACGGAGCAGGTGTTGATAAGTGGGCTCGCGGCCAAGAGAAAGCATCGGATCACGCACCAACGTGGATCACTTTTTCATGATCCGCGACTTTGCCTCGGTGGGGTGGTCAGCCCCGCAGCACGGAACCGTTTGCAAGAGGCAATGATCAAAGCGCCTTCTCGTAAATGCGGTAACGATGATTGACGCGTGCGCCGGGAAGTTCGGCGATTGATAACATGCCCTTGTTATCTTCAAGTATCCAGCCGAACTCGCCGATCCCGATCCCGAACTTCTTCACGGCCTCTCGGCGGCTGTACTCGATCATCATGAACGCGAGCATGCTTGCCATTCGCGATTGGTGAAGCTTCCGTGCAACACCCATCAGTGGGACGCGTGCGCGGCTGGTGCGCGGATTGCGCAAGCGCCACAGCAGCTTGATGAAATTGAAGGGAAACAGCTCACCGTTGAGGTCTCTCGTGAGCTCGTTGATGTCCGGTATAGTGATCATGAAGGCGACGGGTTCGCCGTCGAGCTCTGCAACGCGGACAAGCTCGTTGTAGATAATCGGCTTGAGCTTTTTCCCGGCATAGGCAATTTCCGCCTCGGTAAGCGGCACATACCCCCAATTGTTCGACCAGGCGTCGTTCAGCAGATTGAGGATGATGCGCGCTTCCTCATTGAACTTCGACTTGTCCACCATCCGGATTCGGACGTGGGGATTACTTTCGCCCATTTTGATCAGGCGAGTGATCTTCGGATCGTCCCAGTGGGCGATGTCGACCTCATAGGTGAGGAGATCCTTGGCCTTCGTATAGCCGGCGGCCTCAATCCAGCCGCGATACTCGGGCTTGTGGTGCCCCA